>NZ_CP015734.1 GCF_001750145.1 Arthrobacter sp. U41 | reverse complement strand
CTGCGTGAATGGTCGCTGAGGCGATCTCCGAACGGTTCGGACGGCGTACTTTCATGGCTCCTGGGCGCCGCATCGGCTACGACGAACACGACCTCGGCCTCGTGTTTGAGGGAGGGCACCGGCAGCGCCGATGGGGTGATGAGCACGGCCGCCCCTGCCCGGCGGGCGGCGCGGGCCAAGGCCATGGCTACGGCTTGGGCCTGAGACGCGCGGAGGAAAGGGGCAAGCGCGGTATCGCACCAACTGTAAATGAAACAACACGCCGGTGGCGTCCAGGGCGGGGTGCACCCGTGCCGCGACGGTTTCGGCCTCCCGCAGCGCTTCCCGGTACAGGCGGGCTGCGACGGCGGCGTCGGTGGTGAAGGCCGGTTCCGCGAGGGGCACCAGCAGAACGACGGGCCGTCGTTGCGCGCAGGCGAGGGCCGCGGCGCGGCGGGCCACTGCCGTTCCCTCAGGACCATCGGTGATAACCGCGGCAAGGGGGCGGGGCGTTGACCGGGCGGGTGTGTCCATCATCGTTCCCTTTCGGTTCTGCTTCCAAGGGGGTGCTTCGTCCGTGGTGTGGGTGGGCGGCCGCCGCTCCCTCAAGGGTTCGGAGTCCCGGTCCCCTTCGGAGAAGACCGGGAAGGACGCCGCGCGGCGAGGGACCAGGTCCTGAGGACGGGACCGCGGAAGGGGCCTGCTGGATAGGCCGGTGTGGAGGGGCGAGGCGGTACACCAGCTCGGCCCGCAGGAAGTACATCGCCTTCAGACCGAGTACGGCGAACACGACGTCGGCTGCCCCGACCCGCACCGGCATCGGCACCAGCGGGTTGACCGGAAGCCGCCCGGAACCTCGGATCCGAAAACTGCCGGGCGTTGCGGGGGGCGGCCATGGGAACGACGCTGCGGAGCAGGGGCAGCGCGCGGGACCGCTCCGGTCCGATATGTCCATGGGCGGCAACGCCCATAGATCTACGTAACACAAAACACGTATCATGTTTCGCATGCAGACTTCTCCATCCTGGACTTTCCTATCCAACCACGGGCACGTGCTCGTCGCGTTGGCCGGTGATCCTCAGTCGCGGATGCGGGATGTGGCCGCCAAAGTCGGCATCACCGAACGTGCCGTCCAAATGATCGTTCGCGACCTGGAGGAAGCCGGGTATGTCGTCCGCGAGCGGGTGGGTCGTCGGAACCGGTACACCGTGGTGGATCAGAACCGCTTTCGGCACCCGCTGGAGGAGCACATGCGGGTGGGGGATTTCCTGGCCCTCGCCGCACCAGCAACCCCGGCCAGCTGTCGTCTCAGCGCTTCCTCCCCGCCCGATGTGCGAGCTTGATCGTTTCCTCGACCACGAGGACGCAGGACGCCACCGCAAGGCAGATCAGCCACTGGGTGGCGGAGAGCGACGTGGTGTCGAAGATGCCCTGGAGCGGGGCCAGTTGCACGGCGAGGACCTGCAGGACCAGGACCGCGGCGAAGGAGATCCACAACCAGCGGTTGGTGAACAGATGCCGCGTGAACACCGTCTGCCGCTCGGCCCGAGCGTTGAGCGCGTTGAAGAACTGGAAGAGGACGAACGTGGTGAATGCCATGGTGGACGCCACGGCGGCGCCGTAGGCCCCCTCGGCCAGGGTGAGCACCGACAGGGTGCCGGCCGCCATGACGGCGCCGGCCCGCAACATCCGTAGCAGCCGGGTCCGGTCCAGGATCCGATCAGTTGCCCTGCGCGGCGGTTCGTCCATCAGCCCTGGTCGGGCGGGGTCAACGCCCAGGGCCATCGCCGGGGGGCCGTCCATGATGATGTTGACCCACAACACCTGGATGGCGGTTAGCGGTGCCGGGAGCCCGGCCACGGTCGCGCCGAGGAAGGACAGGATGGCGCCGATGTTGGTCGACAGTTGGAAGCGGACGAACTTCACCACGTTGTCGTAGATCGATCGGCCCTCGTGGACCGAGGCGACGATGGTGGCGAAGTCGTCGTCGGTGAGAATCATGTCGCCGGCTTCCTTGGTCACCTCGGTGCCGGTGATCCCCATCGCCACACCCATATGCGCCGCGCGCAGGGCTGCCGCGTCGTTGACGCCGTCGCCGGTCATTGCCGTCACGTGCCCCAGGGCCGTCAACGCCCCGACGATGGCGACTTTGTGCTCCGGGGCGACCCGGGCGAATACCCCGATGCTCTCCACGCGTTCCGACAGCTCCTCCGGGGCCATCCGGTCCAGCTCGGCGCCGGTGACGACTTCGCCGCGGATGCCGAGCTCCCGGGCGATGGCGGCCGCGGTGTCCCGGTGGTCGCCGGTAATCATCTTGACCGAGACCCCGGCCCGGTGGGCGAGTGCGATGGCGTCCTTGGCCTGCGGGCGGGGCGGGTCAGCGATGCCAACCAGGCCGAGCAGCGTCAGGCCGGTCAGCCGGTGCTCGAGCGCGTCGGCGTTCGACGGATCACCGGCGGCGGGCAAGTCGTCCATCAGCGTCGTCGCGGCGGCCAGCACCCGCAGGCCTCTCGACGCGAGGGCTGTGACCTCGCTTGCCAGCTGGTCCCGGCCGGCGGCGTCGAGGTCACGAACTCCCTCGGCGGTGAGTAACGCCGTGCTGCGCGCGAGGAGTACGTCGGGAGCGCCCTTGAGGTAGACCCGGATGCGGCCGTCCTCCTCGTGTGCGGTCACCATGAACTTGCGGGCGCTATCGAAGGGCAGCTCCGCCACCCGCGGGTGCGCCGCACGCAGCGTCGGGGCGTCGATCCCGGCCTTCACGGCCGCAACGACCAGCGCGCCCTCGGTGGGGTCGCCGACGATGCCAGCCCGGCCACCCTCCCCCGGGGCAGCCAGCACAGCGTCGCTGCACAGAACGAACGGTTCCAGCAGACGCCCGGCATCCCCGGTCCGCTGCCCGGCGGTCTCGGCAATGATCGAGCCTGTCGGGGAATACCCCTCGCCGTCGATGCGCATCCGCTGGCCTGCGAACACCAGCGCACGGGCCGTCATCTGGTTCAGCGTCAGCGTTCCGGTCTTGTCGCTGCAGATGACCGTAGCCGAGCCCAGGGTCTCCACCGAGGCGAGCCGCTTGACGATAGCTCCCCGCCGGGCCATTCGACCGACGCCGAGGGCGAGGGTGAGGGCCAGCACGGCCGGCAAACCCTCGGGCACCGTGGCCACGGCGAGGGCCACCGCCGTGAGCGCCAGCTCGCCCAAAGGCTCACCGCGCACGAGGGCGATGGTCACGTAGATGGCGATGGCGATGCCGCCGATCAGGGCGATCCGCTTGCCCAGTGAATCCAACTGCACCTGCAGCGGGCTCTTGGGCTCCTCGCCGCTCGCAAGCAGTTCCGCGATCGCGCCGACCTCGGTCTGCGCGCCAGTGGCGGTAACGACGAGTTCGGCCCGGCCGCGGGTGAGCGCGGTGTTCATGTAGCCCATGCCGGTGCGGTCGGCCAGCGGCACTTTCTCACCGGGAGCGGCGCCCACCGGCAAGGTGTCCTTGGCCACCGGCTGAGACTCCCCGGTCAGCGCGGACTCGTCGATCTCCACCGACTCCGCCACCAGGAACCGTCCGTCGGCCGGCACCCGGTCTCCGGCCTCGAGCAGGACCAGGTCACCCGGCACAAGCTCGACCGCTCCGACCACCCGCACCGACCCGTCCCGGCGGACCCGTGCGGTGGGCACCAGCATGTCGCGCAGCGCCTCGAGGCTGCGCTCCGCCCTGTTCTCCTGAACGAAGCCGATCACGGCGTTGATCAGGAGCACGATCAGGATGACGATCGTGTCCTTGAGGTCCCCGACGACGCCGGCGAGAACCGCGGCACCGAGCAGGATGAGGATCAGTAGGCTACGGAACTGGTCGAGAAACCGCAGCCAGCCTGGCCGCCGCGGCCGCTCGGCCAAACGGTTCTCACCGATCAGCTCCCGTCGTCGGGCAACCTCTGTCTCACCGAGTCCCTGCGCGGAATTGACGCCCAGCGACTCCGCCACGGCGGTCGCGCTCTGCAGGTGCGGATCCCGCAGAGGCGCGTCCTTCGCGCCAATCGCCGGAAGGAAGTGGGATGACTGGTCGTCCTTGATTGCCATTACTGTTCATTCCTCGTGGTGTCTGGTGAGGTATCCGGTCGGAGAGGGTGATGGGGGTGTACTCGTATCCATCTTGAGCATCGTCTTGTTTGCCATCCGGATCAACACCAGGGCAAGGCCGACCTTGAGGTAGCCGAAGCGGTGGACAATCTGCCGGTATGAGGTACACATCGGAACTTGCCGCCATTCGTGGCGGGTCAACGAGGTACCGGCCCGTCAGGGGGGCGGATGAAATGGACAGGCCCGCGGGTCCTCGTTCCTGCGCTGCCCACGATGCCGCGCGGGGCCCAGCAACGAGTTCGCGGATGCAACCGCAGTGCGATGGCGGCGGACCACAAGGCCAGAGCAAGCCACGGGATCAGGTTCGACACAGGAACTCCTTTTGCCACTGCCGTTGGCGGGGCTAAACTGATACAGCCAGACTAAAGCACATAAACTCGCGAAACAAGGTTCGCATGTGTCTCTGAGGTGGATCTCCCGCCAGGCTTGCTGTGCTCGGGTGGTGGTCAGTGCTCCGCTCGTTCTGCGGGGAATTCGCCCGTAGCGTTTGCCTGCCGTGCGAGTTTCTTGATGTTGTTCGAGGAACGGGCAAGCAAATTGTGCAGGGACGTCAGGTCCGCAGCAATGGCGCGGCGTTCCGCAGGAGAATCGGAACGTTCCGAAGGTGGTGACGAAGTCAACAGACTCGGGATGGTGAGCATCTGCCGCTCAGTCCTTGCAACGAGCGCGACTTGTGCCTCCACGGACGCGCACGTCAGGGCGGTTCCTGGACCCTTGGGGGTCCATTGCAGCTCCTGAGATGATCAGGTGTTGCGACGATTTTCGGAATCCATCGGATTTGGGAGGTTCAGGGTCTCATGGGGAGCTGGATGCTCATCGTGGTTGGGTTGGCCGCCTTGATCGCCGGAGCCGAGCTCGTGCTCCGTGCAGGCACTCGATTGGCAGCCCGATTGGGTGTGTCTCCCCTCGTCATCGGGCTGACCGTGGTCTCCATCGGCACCAGCGCCCCGGAGCTGGCCGTCGGCGTCGACGCAGTGTGGGTCGGTGCCGGGGATCTCGCGGTCGGCAACATCGCCGGCACCAATCTCGTCAACCTGCTCCTCATCCTGGGGCTCAGCGCTCTGCTGCGCCCCTTGACACTGCACGGTCAGATCCTCCGCTTCGACCTACCCATGATGGCACTGGCAGCCATCAGCTTGCTGCTGATGACGCTGGATCGGACGCTCTCTCGGACCGACGGCGTGCTGCTGGTGGCCATCGCACTGATCTACACGGCCGTGATCCTGCGTGTTAGCCGGCGGGAGTTGGCGTCCGTACGCGCGGAGTATGAAGCCGAATACGCCCCGCCGCCCCGGCCCTCCCCGAAGGGCAAGCTCGTGGATATTGTTCTGCTCGTGGCCGGCATCGCCGTGGTGGTCCTGGGGGCACACGGGTTGGTGGGCGGATCCGTGGACCTCGCCCAGCAGCTGGGTGTATCCGACGCCCTGATCGGGTTGACTATCGTCTCCATCGGCACTTCTGCCCCGGAGCTGGTGACGACTCTCGTCGCCACCGTGCGAAACGACCGTGACGTGGCGGTCGGAAACCTTATCGGCTCCAGTGTCTACAACATTGCGTTCATCCTCGGGGTGACCACGCTGACCGCCCCGGGCGGAATCACCGTCTCCGAACAGCTCGTCCAGGTGGACCTGCCCCTGATGACCGCGGCGGTGCTGCTGTGCATCCCCGTATTCCTCAGCGGGCGGAGGGTCCACCGTTTTGAAGGCGGGCTCTTCGTCGTCCTGTACCTCGGGTATCTTCTCTGGCTCCTTACGACCCGCACCTGACCCGGAAGTGACGATGTCGGAGCAGTGCCCGGGTGGCCGTGGTGCTTTCTTACCCAGACCTGCTCCGAAGTGCCCGCAAACATGGACCGCACCGCGCAAGACCGCCACTCTTGATCTGGGAACAAGGAATCAAGGACACTTGCGTTGACTCCGCGCCTCAAGGCGGACGATGACGCCTTTGTCGAAAAGATGAGCCGGTTCCGCCCGCGGCCGTTACGATCAGATTACTGCGACAGGCAGGAGGCCGCAGTCCGCGCGAGTAATGCACGGAAGCCTTAAGGTTCAGACGAGAGGACCCGATGCAGCCCCGAACGGACGGTTCAGTGCCGCAACCGGAAAACGACCCGACATCCCGCCGCCGGCGCCGGCGCCTGGCTATCGAACACATCCGGTACGTCGCCGTCATCGGGGCAGCCACTGCGCTGTTCCTTTCGGCCGTAACCTACCTTTGGGCCCTGGGCAAGGCAGCGACGTTCGTCCACATCTTGGCCGTAGAAGGCCTGTCCTCCGATCCGGCCCTGGTGAAACTGTTCGAGAGCATCGATTCCATCCTGATCGCGACCGTGTTGCTCATCGTCGGCTTTGGGATCTGGGAGCTGTTCGTGCACGACCTCGATCTTCCGCCGTCGTTGACCACCACCTCCTTTGATCACCTAAAGGGGCGGATAGCCGGCACCCTGGTCCTGGTCCTGGCCGTCCGATATTTGGAGCGCCTCATTTCCAGGCCCTCACCCGAGGAGATCCTGGCCCTAGGCATCTCGACCGCACTCGTCGGCGGCCTGCTTTTCGTCTTCGCGACCTTTCGCCGATCGCATTGACGCGTGCTGCAGGATTGCATCTGCCAGGCATTCCATCCATGGCCCGGCTACCGGATGCACGAGACCCACACCTCGGACTCGAGGCACCTACGATGGCGCAGATAAGGCACCTCGTCGGGCAAGTTCACCGGTCGCCTCATCCGGACACGACAAGACAATGGCATCCGCGTGGGTTGACGAGCCGGGCCCGGTCAGCGCCGGCGCAAGACCGTGCCGCCCGCCTCATACCCTCAACCGTGGAGCAGCTGACTAGGCCGATCGTGAGGTCGAGCTCCGGTCACAGGGTCGTCCCAAGACAGGATCCCCTCGCGGACATGTAGTGGCCGTGCAGACGACTCTGGAAATTTCGTGCAGACGACTTAGAGGAGAATGACAGCGGCGTCGCAAAAGTTACAGCCGTAACTGGTCATCGTCGCCGGACTTGTGGGACAAATGGTGCAGCTGATCAACACCACCTTCGCCGTCTATGAAATGCATCAGCAGTCCGGACGAACCCGTGAGGCACAGCGCATCCGTGCAGTGGTCGAGCAACAGCTTGCCCCGTTCACCGGCACCATGCCCAAGGCCGTGCTGGTGGGTGCGGAACAGCAGTCGCGAACATTGTGGAGCAGTCCACCCGGGACGGGGTGCTGACGGACACCAGCGGAACCCTGACGGCGGCGTTCGAGTTCACGGCCAAGACCGTCGCCGACGTGGAAGTGCCGATCGCTGAGATGGTGCTGCTGCCCTCTTCGGCGACGCCGGCGGACATCCAGCGGGCCGTCGCGGCGCACGGCTACTCCCGTTACATCCTCACCGACGACGACGGCGCCCCCACCGGCTACCTGCACCTCAAGGACGTCATGGACCTGACGACGCCGGCCGCGTTCAGCGAGGCGGTCCCCGCCAAGCGGATCCGGAAGCTGGCGGCGGCGTTCAGCGGCAGTGAACTGGAGGACGCCCTGGCCGTGATGCGCCGGACCGGCGCCCACGTTGCCCGGGTCTTTGACGCTCACGGCAACACCACCGGAGTGCTGTTCCTCGAGGACATCATTGAGGAACTTGTGGGCGAGGTGCAAGATGCCACCAGTGTATAAATTCCTCAGACTATTTGAATTACCGGACCGAACCGGCCGCAGCGGCCGAATCCCTCACGGAAGTTGAGCACCATGACCGTTTCCCCCCTTATCTGGGCCGTCACCATTGCCGCCATCCTGGCCTTGCTGGCCTTCGACTACTTCTTCCACATCCGCAAGGCCCATGTGCCCACGCTCAAGGAGGCGGCCGCGTGGTCGGCCCTCTACGTGGGCCTGGCGGTCTTGTTCGGCGTCCTGGTGTGGATTTTCGGCGGCACCGCGATGGGGTCGGAATACTTCGCCGGCTACATCACGGAGAAGGCCCTCTCCGTCGACAACCTGTTTGTCTTCCTGATCATCATCGCGAGTTTCCGGGTGCCCCGCGAGGACCAGCAGAAGGTGCTGCTCTTCGGCATCGTCTTCTCGCTGATCGCCCGCACCGGCTTCATCTTCCTCGGGGCCGCGCTGATCAATTCCTTCGCCTGGGTGTTCTACATCTTCGGCCTGATCTTACTGATCACCGCGGGTAACCTGCTCCGGCCGGAAGCCCACGGCGACGACGAGGCGGATAATTTCCTGATCCGCATTGCCAGGAAGCTCTTCCACACCACGGAGCACTACGACGGGGACAAGCTCTTTACCATCCACGATGGCAAGCGGGCGCTGACGCCGATGCTGCTGGTCATGGTGGCCATCGGCGGAACCGACATTCTGTTTGCCCTGGACTCGATCCCGGCGATCTTCGGGCTGACCCAGAACGTGTTCATCGTCTTCACCGCCACCGCGTTTTCCTTGATGGGTCTGCGCCAGTTGTACTTCCTGATCGACGGGCTCCTGGACCGCCTCATCTACCTCGCGTACGGCCTGGCGGTGATTCTCGCCTTCATCGGGGTCAAGCTGGTGCTCCACGCCCTGCATGAGAACAACCTGCCGTTCATCAACGACGGCCAGCCCGTTCCCGTCGTCGAGATCAGCACGGCCACCTCACTGACTGTCATTGTTGGGGTGCTCGTCCTGACCGTCGTCGCGTCGCTGCTGAGCAAGGCCGGCAAAGCCCAGACCTCCATCAACAATGCACGCCGGCACGCCGTCAACTACCTTGACCTGGAATACACCGCTGACGCGTCCGAACGCGAGCGGATGTACCGGATGCTGACCGATGAAGAGTCCCAGATTCTCACCATGGATCCGAAGTACCGCAACAAGGCCAAGGACATTGACAAGATTCGGGCGCTGGTCGCGGAAGCGCACCGGCAGCACGAAGAGTACCTCGCGCGCTGAGTTGCGGCACCCGCTGGTCCCTCGTTCTGGCTACTCAGGCGGGGGCCGGCGGGGGGAGTGCTCCCCGGCCGGCCCTCCGCAGGCCTGTGCGATGGCGGCCTGCAACAGGGCCAGCACCTCGGAAGGCGGCCCGTCAGCGGGAATGACGGCAAACCGGGGGAATTCCGGGAGTGAGTGATAGGCCTCGTCCAAGGACTGAAGGTCTTCGAGCCGTTCGGAGTCGGTGCCCCGCGCAAGAACCCGCGCGTGGGCCTCGTGGGGGTCAATGTCGAGGTAGATGACGAGGTCGGGCTGGGGGAGCGCGCGGATGAGGAACGGGAGCACGCGGCCCCGGGAGAGTCCGTGCATCTGGCGCAGCGCGAGCTGGCAATGCAGGTCCCGATCCATGACCACCAGGCCGGGAAATCGTCGGGCGCGGCGGTGTGAATTCAGGACGTTGAGCGTCCGGACTGTCGTTTCCAGAAAGTCCGCCAGCCGCGGTGGCAGGTGAACCCCGAGCCTGGCACTGATCAGGGACATCTGTCGGCGACCCGCATAGTTGCCGAGAAACAGGGCGCCCTGGCCCGCGCGGCGGGCGGCATCAACCAGGGCCCGTGCCGCCGTCGTCTTTCCTGAACCGTCAATTCCGGTGAGCACGATCAGCAAGCAGTCTCCTTTGGGCGGGTGGGTGTCGGGCCGCTACCCACCCCAACGAATGCGATCATGGCTTTGTAGCGGAACGGCAGCTCGAGGCGCCGGATCGCGAGGTAGCCGATGATGAGCAGCGTCACCACGAGCACGACGACTGCCCATTCCAGCGCCACCGAAACATCAGCCGCTGCCTGTAGTTCTGCAGCCTGCCGGATTCGCCGGCCACCACAGGCCTTGGGCCTGAGGAGCTGAAGCTGGTTCTGGAAGGCCATGTCCGGTCAGCCGGTCGGCCCTGGATTGGACGGTTTCTCCGCTGTGAGAGAACCCGCGTGGGCGCGTGCGGTGGGGTCCCTGCGGACCTTGATCAGGCTGGCGGTTGTGGTCACTGTCAGAATTACTGCGATGACGATGAGGCTGGTGTTGGTGCTGATTTCCGGTACCCGGCCATCGAGGCCGTGGCCCCAGTGCAGGACCAGTTTCACGCCGATGAAGGCCAGGATGAGCGCCAGTCCAGTGGAGAGGTAGACCAGCCGATCCAGGAGGCCCTTCACAAGGAAGTACAAGGCCCGCAAACCGAGCAGGGCGAAGGCATTGGCGGTGAAGACGATGTACGGCTCGGCGGTGATGCCGAAAATGGCCGGGATGGAGTCGAGTGCGAATAATAGGTCGGTGCTCCCGATTGCCAGCAGCACTATGAACAGCGGCGTTACCGCGCGGCGGCCGGCGATGCGGGTGAACATCCGGCCGCCCTCGTAGTCCTTGGTGACGGTCAATGTCCGGCGGGCCACCCGGACCAGCACGTTGTCCTGCACGTCCGGGTCGGCGTTGCGGTGCCGGTAAAGCTGCACAGCGGTCACAATCAGGATCAGGCCAAAGATTAGGAACATGAAGGAAAACAGCTGGAGCAGTGCTGCACCCAGGGCGATGAAGATCGCCCGCATGACCAGAGCCAGCGCGATTCCGAAGATCAGGACCTTCTGCTGGTACTTCTCAGGAACGGCGAAGGTCGACATGATGATCACGAAGACGAAGAGGTTATCGATGGAGAGGCTTTTTTCGACGATGTAGCCGGCGAAGTATTCCGCGCCGTAGTCCCAGCCCACCTGCATCGCGAAGACCAGTCCGAAGACAATGGCCACGGCAATGTACAGAATTGATGAGATTGCGGCCTCGCGGAACTTGACAACGTGGGGCCGGGCTGCGGCCAGTCCAAGATCCAGGGCGAGCAGCCCGAGAATAAGTCCGATGGTGAGCATCCAGCGGAGTGCACTGACTTCGAGCATTGGTAGCCTTTCTTGTCATTAGCTGATAGAGACTGATTGCTTTCCCTGCGCTCCCGGCCGCCGACCGGGCGTCTGCGGGTCCGATCGACTATTGTCCTTGAAATGGCAACCAAGGATTTTGATTCAGGGACACCCGCCGTGCCTGCCGGCGAAACGCGTTGGACGTTCCTCACCAACCACGCCCACGTCCTTCTGACCATCGCCCGTGACCCGCAGATCCGGTTGCGCGACGTCGCCGCCCTGGTGGGTGTGACGGAGCGGGCAGCTCAGAAGATCACAGCTGACCTTGTTGAGGCCGGCTATATCACCAGGACGCGGACCGGGCGGCGCAACAGCTACACCGTCGCCACGGCCGTCCCTTCCGCCATCCCGTCGATGCCGGTCACGAACTGGATGAACTCCTCGCGGTCCTCGTCCCTGAGCCCACCCGCGCACCCTAGACATCAGAACTATAGTTCGCTAATCTAAGTTCGTTGGTATAGATATTACGCTACCGCACGGGGCGGTGGGGTGGCCGGCCGTGGTTTGGCGGTGGCGGTTTGGAAGGAGCTCGCTCTTGAACAATCGAGAGGCACGTTTCAGACCGCAACTTCCCGGTGGTGTTCCCGGTACCATCGCGGGTTCCGCGGGGCGGACGTACCTTAGCGTTGTCGTCGCTGAATCCGGCGCTGCGGAGGTTCTGGCCGCGGCGGCCGCGCAGGCGCGCGGTTCAGGTGCCCGCTTGCTGATCGCTCTCGCGCGACCCCGTTGGGCTTCCCGACGGGCGCCGCCCTGGTCCGCTTCGTTACAGCGCAGGAATCAGGAGACGCTCCGGTTGGAGCGTCTCGGCGGGGCGGTGGCTCTGAGTCCGGGCGGACCCGCCGTATTGCCTCCGCAATAGAGCGTCTGGCCCGCGACCGCGGTGCCATCCACTGGCCGGCAACCGCGGTTCCGGCCTCCCGCGGCAAGGAGAACCACCAGTGAGCCAGGAAAACTTGGGTGACGGACTGATACCGGCACGGGCTGACAGCATCGTGGTCGGACATGATGGATCTGACTGCGCAGGCTATGCCCTGGACATGGCTCTTGGACTCGCAGACCAGTTGCATGTCCCCGTCGTCATCGTGCGGGCCTGGTCCATCGCTACTGCCCCGCAGCCACCCGGTTGGGAGTTCGGATACGTGCCGTCCTTTGACGAGTACGCCGCGGCCGTGCGTGGGGAGCTCGTGCGGGATGCGGGCGTGAGGATCGACAAATACCCCACCGTGTCCGTCAGCTCCAGGGCCGTTCACTCCAGCGCGGCCGAGAGTCTGATAGACATCTCACAGGAGGCCCGCATGCTGGTGGTCGGATCGCGCGGCGCGGCGGTCTCGCCGGGATGCTGCTCGGCTCCGTTAGTGACCAATGTGTCCGGCGCGCTGTCTGCCCGGTCCTGGTCGTGCGTCCCCGGAGCTGAGGCCGCGTCACCCCGGACGTTCGCCGGGCCCGTGCGGCCAGGGTCTAGAATTTCTCCGGGCGCAAAACGTCTACGTCACTCACGAACAGGATCATGGCGTAGTCCTGGTAGTAATGCTCCTGGAGGTAGGAGGCAATCGCTCCGGCGGTCTGGTCGTCGCATACCACCTCGATGCGGATGTTGCTGTTCGCTTCCCAGCCGGCACTGCGGACGCCGCGGTGGCCTTTGCCGCGAGCGTCGGTGATGGTGTATCCATGGGCGTTCAGCCGGTCGATGTCCCGAACGAGCGTTCCCTCAAGTACGGCTTCAGTGACGACGGTCAATAGTTTGCGTGTATAACTTTGCATCTGTCCTATCCTTTCGCGAATGTGTGGGCCCACACGGCCAGTGCATGGTAGATCGGGATGCCCAGCAGGACATTGAACGGGAACGTGATCCCCAGCGCGGCGGCCAGCGACAGGGTGGGGTTGGCCTCGGGCACGGAAATGCGCATGGCCGCCGGGACCGCGATGTATGAAGCACTCGCCGCCAGTGTCGCAAGAACGGCCGTGCCGCCGATGGAGAGGCCCAGGACCCAGCCCAGTCCGGTCCCCACCAGGGCCGAAAAGAGCGGCATACCAATTCCAAAGGCCATCAGGAATGGCCCGTGCCGGCGCAGGCTTCCTACCTGTGTCGCAGTGATCAGCCCCATCTCCAGTAGAAAAAGAGCCAGGAATCCCTTGAAGAGATCGAAGAACAACGGCTCGATCGAAGATAATCCGTCCGGCCCCGCCGCCCAGCCGATGAGCAGCCCGCCCAGGAGCAGCACAATGCTTTTCCCGAGGAAAACCTCGTGGGCGACCGATCTCCACCGGGTTTCGCGTGAAAGACCCCGGGCGAGGACAATTCCCACAATAATGGCCGGCACTTCCATCAGCACCAGAAGCAGGGGCATGTGCTCTTCGAACGCGACCTGGCGGCTGCCAAGATACGCGACGGCCACGGCATAGGTGCCTACGCTCACCGAGCCGTAGTGGGCGGCGATGGAAGCGGCATCCGCGCGTTTGAATCGGCCGAGGTAGCGCAGCAATGGGAAGGCGGCCAGTGCGAGGAAGAATCCCAGCGCCACGACGGCCAGCATTTGCGGCAGCAGGCTGCCGAAAGGCTGTCTGGCCAGTTCGATACCGCCCTTAAGCCCGATGGCCAGCAGCAGCACGATACTGACAAACTCGTAAATCGCAGCCGGTAGACGCAACTCCGAACGCAGCAGACCAGCGGTGGCGCCCAGCAGGAAGAAAAGGATGATGGGATCGATCATGTGGCGACTCTCTTGTTCGTTTCCAGCTTTGCGAAGTCCGGGTGCAGGCAAACGGCCCGCACCCCAATGTTCCGGGACTGCAATCCATCCGAGGGCACCGGCATCCCATCAGGATTCCATTAACACACGCTATTTGATTCACGATCAGAACTTTATGTATTCTAAGACGTACGTCGCCGGTTGTGGACGACCACCGGGACTTTTCCAACCCATAGTTTGCACATGACAGGTTGCTGCGATTGACGTCGGCATGGGGTGGGGAAGATGGCAGGAGCAGCAGTCGTCACCGGATGTGCCCCTCATCCCGCAAACCTGCGGTTCCCGGTCGTTCCCCCTGGAGTGAAAGGTCAGTTGTGGTCAGCACTGAGTCCGGTAATTCAACCCCCCGTTCCGTATATGCCGGTGAACGGATTTCTCTGCTCACCCAGCATGGCAAGGAGCGGGTGATCGTCCCGGTGCTCGAGCGTGCGCTCGGCTGCCGGCTCGAACACGTCACGGGCTACGACACGGATCTGCTCGGTACTTTCACCCGTGACATTCCCCGCGCAGGAACACAGCTTGAGGCTGCGCGCAGGAAGGCGCGGGTGGGCATGGAATTGTCGGGATTGCCGCTGGGTATCGCCAACGAGGGTTCGTTTGGCCCGGATCCGTACATGGGGATGTTCCCCTGGAACGTCGAACTCATGATCTGGATCGACCGTGAGCGTGGACTGGAGGTCGTTGGAACAGCTGAAGGCGAGACGAATTTCTTCCACCTGCTGACCGCGGACTGGGCGGAGGCCCAAGGGTTCGCACGCGAATCGAAGTTCCCCGGACATCACCTGGTCGTTCGGCCGGAAGGCGGGCACGACCATCGCATCCGTAAGGGAATCGCCTCATGGCCCGAGCTGGAGCGCGACTTTTCGAAGGCGCTGGCCCGGTCGGCCAACGGCAAGGTTTTTCTCGAGACCGACATGCGCGCACATGCCAATCCGACGCGCATGGAAACCATCCGTCGCGCGGCCGAAGACCTTGCACAGAAACTTCGCTCACGGTGTCCGGCGTGCGACACCCCGGGATTCTGGAAAGTGGAGCGGGTGGCGGGACTCCCGTGCAAGGTTTGCGGCGCACCAACAAACGAGACCCGCGCTGAGATTGATGGATGCCTCACCTGCGAGCACCGCTCCACCCGCGACGTAACCGACCCGCCAAGAGCCGACCCGCGTTTTTGCAACTACTGCAACCCTTAACACTTGCCCATAACCTCGACGCGTCCCGTTGCCCATAGCGTTCAGAGCGATACGTAGCTTGAAATCAACACCGGAGGAAAAATATGCAACCATCACATTTAGTGGACATCAAGCCCCGCAGCCGGGTCGTCACCGACGGAATCCACGCGGCGCCCGCGCGCGGCATGTTCCGGGCGGTCGGTATGGGGGACGATGACTTCGCCAAGCCGCAGATCGGCGTGGCGAGCTCCTGGAACGAGATCACTCCCTGCAACCTGTCCCTGAACCGGCTGGCCCAGGGCGCCAAGGAAGGCGTCCACGCCGGCGGCGGGTTCCCCATGCAGTTCGGCACCATCTCCGTCTCGGACGGTATTTCGATGGGACATGAGGGCATGCACTTCTCCCTGGTGTCCCGTGAGGTCATCGCCGACTCGGTGGAAACCGTGATGCAGGCCGAGCGGATCGACGGCTCGGTCCTGCTGGCCGGCTGCGACAAGTCCCTCCCGGGCATGCTGATGGCGGCGGCACGCCTGGATCTCGCCAGTGTCTTCCTCTACGCGGGCTCCATCATGCCCGGCTGGGTCAAGCTGGAGGACGGCTCCGAGAAGGAAGTCACCCTGATCGACGCCTTTGAGGCCGTGGGCGCCTGTGCCGCGGGCAAGATGAGCATGGAAGACCTCACCCGCATCGAAAAGGCGATCTGCCCGGGCGAAGGCGCCTGCGGCGGCATGTACACCGCCAACACCATGGCCTGCATCGGCGAGGCCCTGGGTATGTCCCTCCCCGGCTCCGCCGCTCCGCCCTCGGCAGACCGCCGCCGTGACGTGTTTGCGCGCAAGTCCGGCGAAGCGGTGGTCAACCTGCTCCGCCTCGGCATCACCGCCCGCGACATCATGACCAAGAAGGCGTTCGAGAATGCCATCGCAGTGACCATGGCCTTCGGCGGTTCCACCAACGCCGTGCTCCACCTGCTGGCCATCGCCCGCGAAGCCGAAGTGGAGCTGACGCTCGAGGACTTCAACCGCATCGGGGACAAGATCCCGCACCTGGGCGACTTGAAGCCGTTCGGCCGCTACGTCATGACGGACGTCGACAAGATCGGCGGCGTGCCGGTCATCATGAAGGCACTGCTCGACGCCGGCCTGCTGCACGGGGACTGCCTCACCGTCACGGGCAAGACGGTCGCCGAAAACCTGTCGGCGATCAACCCGCCGGACCTGGACGGCAAGATCCTCCGTGCCATGGACAACCCGATCCACAAGACCGGCGGTATCACCATCCTGCACGGCACGATGGCCCCGGAGGGCGCCGTCGTCAAGAGCGCCGGCTTCGACGCCGACATCTTCGAGGGCACTGCCCGCGTCTTCGAGCGCGAACAGGGTGCACTGGATGCGCTCGACAAGGGCCAGATCCAGGACGGCGACGTCGTTGTCATCCGTTACGAGGGCCCCAAGGGCGGACCGGGCATGCGCGAGATGCTCGCCATCACCGGCGCCATCAAGGGTGCGGGCCTGGGCAAGGACGTGCTCCTGCTGACCGACGGCCGCTTCTCCGGCGGAACCACCGGACTCTGCATCGGCCACGTCGCCCCGGAAGCGGCCGACGGCGGCCCCATCGCCTTCGTCCAGGACGGGGACCGGATCCGCGTGGACATCGCCGCCCGCACGTTCGACCTGCTGGTGGACGACACGGAGCTCGAATCCCGCAAGGAAGGCTGGGAACCGATCCCGGCCAAGTTCACCAAGGGCGTGCTCGCCAAGTACGCCAAGCTCGTCCACAGCGCCTCGACCGGCGCATACTGCGGGTAAAGCACAAGCACCCATTTACAGGTCCACGGACGGTGACTACGTTGAGAATCACCCCCAACTGGAGACGAGTGCAGAGGACTTCAGAAATTCCGTGCAGACCACTTCGGAAAATGACAGCACTTTCGCACTGCGCACGGAACGGCAATGTCTCGACAAGTCGTCTCATAGCATAGCGTGTCTCAGGTACTTTCTTAGGGGTTTATGGGGCAGACTGCGGTCATGTCACTTCTCGGATACACCCGGATCAGCACCGCCGGCCAGGACGACCAGCTCCAACGTGACGCCCTCACCGCGGCAGGCGTCCAGGCCCGGGACATCTACTCCGATGTGACCTCCGGAAGTAAGGAGGCCACGAGCCGCCCCGGGATGCAGAGACTCATGGGCTACGCCCAAAGCGGTGACACGATCGTGGTGTGGCGCATCGACCGGCTCGGCCGATCCCTGCTCGATGTCCTGAACACCGTCAACGGGCTCCGGGACAAGGGAATCATGGTCCGCTCGATCGCCGACGGAATTGACCCGGAAACAACCACGGGGCGCCTGATGCTGAACATGCTCGCCACCTTGGCCGAGTACGAACGCGAACTCATCGTCGAACGCGTCAATGCCGGCATCACCGCCGCCCGCGCCGCCGGGACCATCTTCGGCCGCCCCGTGACCGACCCCGCACTCACCGCCGAAAAGCTCCAGATCGTCGCCACGGCCCGTGTCGAAGGAAAAACCGCACAACAGGCCGCCCAACTCGTCGGCTGGAGCCGGGCCACCCTGTACCGGCACCAGCAAGCCAACGTCCGGCTGAAGGACTGAGAGGGACCGGCATGGAACTGGGAAGGCCAGACCTCCATCCACGACTGCCTCGATCCCGTCGGCCCCAGAGCCATCGGCGCAGACGCCCAGACCGTCCGACGTTCAAAACAACGCCGGAGGAGCCCGCGCATGCGGCCCCGGAACCGCAGTCCGGACGCTGGGAAAACCGTCAACCCGGGCTACCAATGGCAAATGTGAATGACTTGATTCTCCGTGTCCGATGGGTGGCATGGCCGGGCTTATCGAGAACCCAGGTTTTCAGAAGGAGGGCCAATGCCCCGTCGTTCAATCCTGTCCGCCGCCGAGCGGCACACCCTGCTCGCCCTGCCCGAGGGCCAGGAAGAGCTGATCCGGCACTACACCCTCAATGATGCCGATCTGGCCCTCATTCGCCAGCGTCGCAAGCCGGAGAATCGGTTGGGCTTTGCCATCCAACTTTGCTACCTGCGATTTCCCGGCACCATCCTTGGCACCGACCAAACACCGGACCCACCGGTGTTGGCCATGGTGGCCGCGCAGCTCGGCGCTCCGGTCGAGAGCTGGGACGAGTACGGCCGGCGCGAACAGACCCGGCACGAGCATCTCAACGAGCTGCAAACGGGTTTCGGATTCAAACTATTCGGACTGAGCCAGTACCGGGCGGCGGTCCATGAGCTGGTTGAGCTGGCGTTGCAAACGGACAAAGGCATCGTGCTGGCCGGCGCCCTGGTCGAAAGCCTGCGCCGCCAGCGCATCGTCGTCCCGGCAGTGGATGTCATCGAGCGGGTTTGTGCCGAGGCGATCACCAAAGCCAACCGGCGCATCTACGCGGCATTGACCGGTGACCTTTCAGCTGATCACAAACACCGGTTGGATGGTCTGCTCAAGCGCAGGGAGGAAGGCAAGTCCACCCGGCTTGCCTGGTTGCGCCAGTCGCCGGTCAAACCGAACTCGCGGCACATGCTCGAACATATTGAGCGACTCAAAGCCTGGCAGACGCTGGAGCTGCCCGCCGGCATCGAACGGCAGGTCCATCAGAACCGTCTGCTGAAGATCGCCCGTGAGGGCGGGCAGATGACGCCGGCTGATCTGGCCAAGTTCGAGCCGCATCGCCGCTACGCGACCCTGGTCGCGGTGGCCGTAGAAAGCACGGCCACCGTCACCGATGAAATCATCGACCTACACGACCGCATCATCGGCAAGATGTTCAACACCGCCAAAAACCGGCACCAGCAACAATTCCAGGCGTCCGGCAAGGCGATCAACGACAAGGTGCGCCTGTACGGGAGCATCGGCAAGGCGCTGCTGGAGGCGAAGGAAAGCGGCACCGACCCCTTCGCTGCCATCGAGTCCGTCCTGTCGTGGGATGCCTTCACGACCAGCGTGACCGAGGCGCAAAAGCTTGCCCGGCCCGGGGACTTCGACTTCCTGCACCGCGTGGGCGAAAGCTACGCCACGCTGCGCCGCTATGCCCCCGAATTCCTGGCCGTGCTCAAGTTCCGGGCGGCACCGGCCGCCAAGGATATGCTCAAGGCCATCGAGGTGCTGCGTACCATGAACGCGGATAGCGCCCGTAAGGTGCCGGACGATGCGCCACGGGGATTCGTCAAGCCGCGCTGGGCAAAACTGGTCGTCACCGAAGACGGGGTCGACCGGCGGTATTACGAGCTGTGTGCGCTGTCGGAGTTGAAGAATGCGCTGCGCTCGGGCGATGTCTGGGTGCAGGGCTCGCGCCAGTTCAAGGACTTCGAGGAATACCTGGTCCCGGCGGGGGTGTTCAGCGATCTGTTGGCGTCCGGCGGCTTGCCGTTGGCCGTGGCCACCGATTGCGACGAGTATCTGTATGGCCGGCTTTCGCTGCTGGAGCAGCAGTTGGCGGTGGTCAACCGGATGGCCGCAGCCAACGACTTGCCCGACGCCATCATCACCGGGTCCGGGTTGAAGATCACCCCGCTCGACGCGGCCGTGCCCGACGCGGCGCAAACACTGATTGATCAGACGGCGATGCAGCTGCCGCACGTGAAGATCACCGACATGCTCATGGAGGTGGACGGGTGGACAGATTTCACCCGCCACTTCACGCACCTGAAGACCGGCGACAGCGCGAAGGACAAGAAGCTCCTGCTGACAACGATCCTGGCCGATGGGATCAACCTCGGGCTGACCAAGATGGCCGAGTCCTGCCCCGGCACGACCTACGCCAAACTGTCCTGGCTGCAGGCCTGGCACATCCGGGACGAAACCTACTCAACCGCCCTGGCCGAGCTGGTCAACGCCCAATTCCGGCAACCTCTCGCCGGGAACTGGGGCGACGGGACCACCTCGTCATCCGACGGCCAGCGGTTCAAGGCCGGCGGCAGGGCCCAGAGCACAGGCCACGTCAATCCCAAGTACGGTACGGAGCCGGGGCGGATGTTCTACACCCACGTCTCGGACCAGTACTCGCCCTTCAGTGCCAAGGTCGTCAACGTCGGCGTCCGCGACTCAACCTATGTTCTGGATGGCTTGCTGTATCACGAGTCGGACCTGCGCATCGAGGAGCACTACACCGACACGAATGGGTTCACCGACCACGTCTTCGGCCTGATGCACCTGCTGGGATTCCGCTTCGCCCCAAGGATCCGCGACCTGGGCGAGACCAAGCTGTACATCCCCAAAGGGGACACCCCCTACGGCGCACTCAAGCCCCTGATTGGTGGCGCACTCAACGTCAAAGCCATCCGCGCCCATTGGGACGAGATCCTGCGGCTATCCGCCTCGATTAAACAAGGCACCGTGACGGCCTCACTGATGCTGCGCAAGCTCGGCAGCTACCCCCGCCAGAACGGCCTGGCGGTGGCTCTGCGCGAGCTGGGCCGGATCGAACGCACCCTGTTCATCCTGGACTGGCTCCAAAGCGTCGAACTCCGGCGCCGGGTAAACGCCGGGCTGAACAAGGGCGAGGCACGTAACGCCCTCGCCAGGGCCGTGTTCTTCAACCGGCTCGGCGAAATCCGGGACCGTGGATTCGAGCAGCAACGCTATCGCGCCAGTGGCCTCAATCTCCTCACCGCCGCCATCGTGCTCTGGAACACCGTCTACCTCGAACGAGCCGCAAACGCGCGACGCGACCAGGACCCGGAATCCCATGACGCGCTCCTGCAATACCTGTCACCACTGGGTTGGGAACACATCAACCTCACCGGCGACTACACCTGGCGCAGCAGTGCCAGGATCGGCACGGGCAAATTCAGGCCCCTACGATCACCTTCCAAGGCTTAGCGTGGTATTTTTTCCGTTTTCTGAAGCGCCCCCTCCTAGGGGCTACGCCTGTAATACCACTCAATGTGCATGGTCAGGCCGTAGTGGGCGCCTGGAGCATGTCATGCTCCAGAGTCTACTGAAAAAAATTCAGTAGTGAAAATTGTTCAGTTAGTTGGGCGTTTCTTCTCGGGCCTGGGCGGAAGATTTCGGAGAGCTTCAGTTACCGCGCGAAGGGCGTCGATGTTCACTTCTCCCAGAACCCGCGCCGCGAAGTGCTCTACCTCGGCAATGCGGTAAGCCTCTATCAGGCGGAGCTCAGCCTCGACGCGTTCCGGGATGGGACCGCTTCGCTGAAGCAGGTAGTTCTCGTCAACGTCAAAAAAGTACGCCAGTGCCTTCAGAAGCTCAGGATCCCAACGGTTATCAGGAGAGCCGGCCAATAGCCGGTGCCACCGCGTCCTTGTGAGCGTGAGCCCTTGTTCCGCGAGGCCCTGTCGAACGTCTTCATACGTGAAACTGTCGGCGTCTTTGGCATGCACGATGTCCAGAAGAAGCTGGATTTTCGACGCGAGAACCTCTTTATCGCTCCGGGAATCTATAGGGTTTTCGTTCGATTTCACGCGGGATCCTGCTCCTGGCCAACACGGGTGGCCACATTCCGAGGACAGCGCTTTCGCAGTGGTAGCGAAGTCACAGTCCTCCTTCTAAATACGTCATGGGTGCACCATTTGTCAGGCCTGGTGGCTTGGTGGAATGTCACCCGACAATGAGAGTATATGAGGCTCCGAACGCGACAACACCGGTTATGAAGCCTGCAATGACCTGAGGAGCTGAGTGGTCCCGGAGATAGACCCTGGACCAGCAGACAAGAGGGGCTGCCACGACGAAGGGAAGCCCCAGCCAGCCGAACATCAGTACAGCCGACACTGTCGCGCCGCCCAACGTCATCGCGTGACCCGATATCTTCCAGATCGGGCTGACCAAGATCAGGGCCAGAATCCCGAAGAGGATCCCGCCAATTAGTCCCCAGACAGGCTGGGGTGCGCCGATGACCGAGAGGATTGCGCAGCCAATCAGCGACGAGCCCAGGGTCCAGAGCATGACCGGGCGACGTTGCTTTTTGTCTCCAACATGGTGGTCCGTCAGCTGGCCTCTCTTGGCCAGTATGAGTACGACAGCAAACGGCACCAGGCAGATGAAAAGTGCAGCGACAATGCCCGACCAGATGGAGACCATCCACCGATCGCCCAAGAGCGAAGCCAAGATCAGCAGGAACGACAACACCAGAGGCGGTTGCGCGATCTCGGTTGCGGACCTGGCCACACGGCCGACGGCCGTGGAGGACCTCTCTGCGGTCAGGGTCGTGGTTGCTGCTGTCACTGAGGTGCCTTTACCGGCAGCAGCAACTCCAAAGAATCGACGCCGCCATCGAATCGGGCTTGGGCCGCGTCTAAGACACGGCCGGCAAGCATGGGTGTGGATCGCCCGGAGAGAACGACCTTCTGATCGCTGGAGCGAATAACGTACTCGTACAGGCCCACGGAGGGGCACTTCACGAAACAAGAGTTCGCAATGGCGACCAGCCAATGTGCACGGGAAAGACCCCAATAGGTCCGACCCATTGTGGCCGTCAGAAACACCAAGGCGACACGGTCGCGAAGTTGAATCCGACGCCACGCCTTCACGATCGGCGGGATACCCAGACCCAAAGAGGTGAGCAGAACCCCGCCGTAGAACAGTGGACTGAACACGACGTACAGAACCTGATGCAAGGACGGGGTGCCGACCTCGAAGTGCCTCGCGGTCATGTAAGCAATTTCTTCAACGGACGCCAACGCGACCAACGCCATGCCTGCCGCGACAACACGGGCACTCACGCGGACGGGCAGGCTTTCCTGAGGCCGGAGGCAGATGCGCAGGACCGACACAGCGAGCAATGCCAAAATGCCCATGTAGACGCCGGCATAGAGGTAGACCGGCACCTGCTGGACATTCTCCGGTACATAGCTTGGGGTAGTTGGAACGAACCGCTGCGACAAGAATGGGGCGCTGATTGTAAGAGCTGCGAGGACGGCAGCTACGGGTCCGTGGCTGAAACGGACTCGGTAGCACTCATCCGGTGAGTAGGCCGCGAAGATTCCTTCCCGTACCAGCCAGACGGCGGCCGTTACACACAAATTGCGAAAAAGATGAAGGAAGTTGACGCCGCCAAGGGCACCATCAATGGTTTCTTCGGGTACGACGACACCTGTAAGAAAGAGCCCGAGGACGCCAATTCCGATCGCGCCAACGAATGCCGTTGAAGATCCCCAGCGAACGACGAAATATAGGCGAAAGGCAAATACCGTTGCCAGGATCCAGAACGCAGCGGCGATCATAGGCCAAACATTCGTTCGGCCTTCGTGGCCTCCTTCGCAGGCGTGGCATGCAGAACCCGCGCCAGACCAAAGGCCAAATTTTCGGCGGCAGCTTCGGCCTCGTCCAATGGAACGTCCACTGCACGGCACATCCAGCTGACGCCGTTCCGCTTACCAATAGCGGAGAAAAACGACCCCGCGATAAGCCCGTCGAGCGGCTTCCCCTTATGGCCCAGGAGAATGTGGCTCAGTTCATGCAGTACGACGTGAACACTCCAAGCCTTGGCACCCCGCAGGTAGTGGACGATGCCATGGCTGGGTGTATCAATCCACTGGCCGGTGACACCTTCTCCAAGACTGTCCACTGTGCCTTCCTCGAAGACCAGACGTTTGCCGTACTTTTCTTCGACCGCAGTCACTAGATCGCCCAGATCCGGGTACTCGGGAAGGCTCAGGATATCGATGACGTCAGCGGTCAGTGTGGACTGTTCCATGTCCCTGCGGCTCCGGTAATCCACTGAAAAAATTTCAGTAATGTGTACTATGAAATCAACGCCCGACGGCGTCTTGGCAAGGAGCCACCCTACCAAGCTTCCAAAAACACCTGCTGTCACAGGCGGGCAGGGGATCCCCGGCGACTGAGGCCTTACACCGAGAGCACAGGCGCCGGGCTATATGCGAATAAGGAGACCGATCTGCTGGACATGAATCTCCCGCGCCCTCACCGGAGCACAACTATGCAAAAAGACGGCACAGCAGGCGCGCATACAGCCAGCGGTCGTAGCAGCTTCTCCCTGTCCACCCTGGGCGCGGCATCAGTTGGGCGCCTGACCTTGGCAAATACTGGCGACACGCCAACGGACGCTGAAGCACTTAACGGTACTGGTACGGATAGGCTCGAATTTATGAGTGCAGCCATTCACCGACGCGAACGCGGTACGGGTGCCGGAAACGTCGTACTAAAAGTAGACGTCGCCGCGCCTGCAAAGGCCCTGGTAGAGCGAGTAGCGACCCACATGGGCCTCTCAAAAGGCCAGGCAACCGAAATGCTTCTTACGAGCATCCGCTTGGATTCTCGCGGGCTGCCGCTCTGGGACAACATTGACGACTTTCAGAACCAAGGAGCTTTGCCTATCGCGAAGGCCGGTTAAAGACTGAAGGCCCGCTCTCGCGGGCCTTCAAAAGTATGACGTTCAGATCCACATCTTGGCGGATCAGAGATCTGAACTTATCCAAGCTTCCCGTGAGGGTGGCTCGCTTTGCTATACCCCCGAAAGGACTAGCTGGTGTCTATGGTACCCGCAGAGGTCTCCTCGTCAACACTCGACGCGGCGCGTCAGATCACGCCTCAAGAAGCATGGTCCCTCGCTCCGCTGATCGCCGGCGCACCGACTTACCGCCTGGGACGGTGGATTGGCGGCCGCTTCCAGTACCCGCGGCCGCAGAACCCGCCCCGGATCACCGCTGCGTTGCCGACACGGCCGGCGGCTGTCCCCATTCACGGAGCAGACGGTTCCGTGGTTACTCTCTGCCTTGACCTGGATACCTCCAAAGCGCTGCAGGGCGTCGTTGATGACGACGCCCAACGCCTCGGGAAGCTCTTGGAGAGTTGCGGTATCCGCTACGTCGCGGACGTCTCCCCCAGCGGCGGACGCCATCTCTACATCCCGCTCGCGGAACGCATGAGCGGCCCGGAGGTCCGGGAACTCGTCGAAGCCATGGCTCTCGTGGCTCCGAGTCTCGATCCCAGCCCGCATCAGAACGTCACCGACGGCTGTATCCGGGTTCCAGGTTCCGCACATAAGTCCGGCGGTCACCAGACCCTGACCACTTCCCTGGTCGCTGCCTACGACATCCTGCGCCGCCGTAATTCAACCACGGCTGTCGCTGCGCTCCGGCTGGCCCTGGCACCGGAGCTCCGGCGTGCCCGCCAGCTAAAGGACCGCACGGCCAAGATAGCGGCCGCGGCGACGGCGCACGGTATCCGCCCCGTTCCCATGGGCGGGAGCCAATCTCCCTTACGGGTGCTGGCCCGGACCGGGCTGTACGACACGACCAAGTACGCCAGCCCGTCAGAGGCCCGCATGGCGGTCCTGAACCATTTCGCCGCCTGTGGCTGGACCCTGGCTCAGGTCCGCCTCGAGCTGGGTGGCCAGTTCCCCGGCCTCGCAGCCCTCTACACCAACACCGACCGGCAGGAACGCCTGCTCGACGCAGAGTGGGCCGAGGCCAACCGCTGGATCCAAAAACCAGGAACCCAATCAACTGGCAGAAGGACTACCCGTATTAACGACACAAGCCTCCCAGAACCCACAGGGGGGGCCGGCAGAACCAGCAGCAAAGCTGCTGTACACCAGCTCGTGAACGATCTCGAAAATGTCCTCTACACAGTCCTGGACCACCGGCTGAAAGAACGCGGACGTGAGGGGCTGAGCCTGCGTCTGTTGCTGCGCGCCGTGCTTGGCTACATGCGAACAATGGAGACTGATCTGCTGGATGTAGGCTGTCGTACCTTCGCTAGCGCACTGGGCAAACACCACGGCACCATCTCCAGACTCCTCCCGATGCTGCAGCAAGCTTCAGACGGCATTTTGACCAAAGTCGCCGATGCCCGCGGCCGCAACGCCGACACCTACGTGATCCAACTCCCCCAGCACTTTGAACAACTCGCACAGGAACTCTCCTGGCGTAGCGGGAAAATCCATGGCATCCGACCCGTCTTCCGCGCCCTGGGCGATGTCGCCGCCCTCGTCTACGAATCCATCGAACGCGGACGCCACTCCCCCACCACAGCAGCAATCGTCCGGACCACGGGGCTCAGCCGCACAGCCGTAGAAACAGCCCTGGGCGCCATGAGCAGCTACAACATGATCGAACGCCGGCACGGGCAATGGAGAATTGTCGCCGGGACCAGCCTGACAGCACTGGCCCGCCGGCTCGGGGCACTTGACGATGCTGCAGAGCAGATCAGCCGCCATCGAAAGCAGCGCGGAGCCTGGCACGCCTGGCTGGACAGGAATCTAGTTCCTGAGCTTGCGGAGCACGAAGTGGAAGACCCCGAGTCCGACCTTTACTGGATTCCTCCCTCGGAAAACGAACTGGATTTCGTAGGGATGCTGTGGCGCGTGGCTTGAAGCTCTGCACCATCATGGAACCTTTGACGAATACTGCCGGTATAGATTGGTTCCGCGGCAACGATCTTCTTTGGGCAGTGCCTCACGTATTTAATAATTATGTCATGACAGATTGACGGATTGATGTACGTCTATCAATCTGGCCTGGCAGAGACTCAAGGAGCCACACGTCCGTTGCCAGACGTCCGGTCCTGTCTCCTGTCTCCTGTAGGCGTATTGGGATGGGGGGTTGTCCGTGCATCAAACCTTTCGGATTCCCGTAGGGAGGTCGTCGGTCACTGGCAGAGGTCGCGCGTGGAATGCAGACCAGCAGGCGGCAGGCAGCGCAAGCTGTCCAGACATATTGAAGCCATAAATAATTCTGTCATGACAGATTGATAGATTGACGTACATCCATCAATCTGGCAGTCTGTATTTAAACGTGAAGGAGCAACATGAAAGTGACTGCCATAGGCAACCGAAAGGGCGGGGTAGGCAAGACGTCCGTGACCCTCGGACTTGCCACCGGACTCCGGCTCATCGGCAAGAAAGTTCTAGTCATCGATCTGGATCCCCAAGCCAACGTCACTGACGCACTTGAGGGGGCTGGAGAGTTTGACATTTTTGACGTCCTCTACGGCGGGGAGGCCGGTACTCTCGGGCAAGCTATCACCACGACCTCGTGGGCTGGCATTGACCTCATTCCGAGCTCCGAGTCGCTGGCTCGGCTGGAGTCCGAAAGCATAATGACTCCAGAGATGCGGCTCAAGGCGGCCGCTTGGGGTGCAGAGGAACTAGAAGAGTACGACCATGTCCTCATTGATTTGCCGCCGGCTCTCGGGAGGCTAACCCTGAACGGACTCATCTGGGCTGACCGTGTCTTGGTTGTGACCGAGCCGGCCGCATTCTCCGTCAAGGGAGTGACCGAATTCCTGGAAACGGTCAAGAAGGTGCAGTCGCTGCCTCACCTGAACCCTGCTCTGGAATTCATCGGCATCATCATTAACAAAACCAGCTCACCACTGACCGGCGAGCACGCGTTTCAGATCGGCGAACTCGAAGCGGAGTATGGCAGCGACGTGATGGATCCGCACCTGCCCCTTAGGACGGCGATGCAGGATTCCATCAGCAGCAGGGCGCCGCTGACAAAAATTAATAGCAGGGGAGCGGCCATCATGACAGAGAAGTTCGTCGCCCACGCACGCTACTTGGATGGGGAGAAGTAAATGGCCGTCGACAGAAAGTCATCCATTCGAAAGGCGCCCGCCGCCGATGTCGTTGATGTCCTAACATCCAGAGCGGAAGCACCATCGCTGAGGCCTGATGTGCTGCCCGTTGTCGAGGCGTGGTCGGCCAAGTCAAATCTCGAGCCTGTTGGTACGAGGGGGCCGGGCCCGGGCCGGCCGAGAGGCAAGAGAAGGATGGAGCCGTTTTCATCCAAGATCGAGATCGGCCTCCGCGACGAAATGGATGCTTACATCGAGGAATATGGAATCACGATTACAGACTTCCTTGATGAAGCGATACGAGATCGTCTAAAAAAATAATTCCATCTAGACAGAATTATTAACCCGAGGTCCAGCGTTGCCGTTCCGTGCATCGTGGAAGGTAATGGACCTCGAACCCGGCTACCGTGGATGCTGAAATATTTTCAGTAGAGGGGTTGGGCCATGGCAGGGCGCAAGAAGCAAGTAGATGGTCAGCTGAGCTTCGAGGCTCTGTGGGCAGCACCAGAGGAGGATCGTGATGAACAAGTACGGCAGGCAGGCTCAGGAAGCCTGGAAGGCAGCAAGTCCGACGCGTTACAGCCAGATCCAGGATCCGGAGGACTTCTTCACCAGGCTGGGGGAGGAAGCCCAGGAACAAGTGGACGGGCTGCTGATGAAGATCGCAGGACCGGACCCGCAGGGCGAAACGTATCTGGAGAAGGTCGGCCGGTTGAACGCAGCGCGGAACCAGGCCGAGGAAATCGTCCGCTACGACCTGCTCTCGCCACCGGAGACGGAGGACGAAGAGGAGTACGTGAGCCCGAGTATTCAGGAACACCTGGAGTTTATGTCCGAAGTGCAGAGGCTTCGGGAGCAACTCTAGACACTGCTGCCGACAGGTTCCGCCCCTCATCCCAGGATGACCTTGCCCCATCGGGTGCCCGCAGTCGTATCCGGGCGAATCTTGCAGCCCTTGAAGTGCTGCGGACGCTGCAGAGCGAGGGACGTCAGGCCACGGAGGCTGAGAAGGCGTCACTGGCGCGGTGGGGGAGTTGGGGAGCGCAAGGCGTCTTCCAGATATTCGATGATTCCCGCGAGGAGTATGCCGGGGACCGTGAGCATCTTCGCGGCCTCCTGAGCGAGGTCGAGTATGACGCGGCCCGCAGGACAACGATCAACGCGCACTACACGGACGCGGCCTACGTGCAGGCCATGTGGTCCACCGTCCGGGAGCTGGGCTTTGACGGCGGCACTGTCCTGGAACCGGGATCCGGTGTGGGAACCTTCATGGGTTTCGCCCCGGACGCCGCCGAGATGACCGGTGTGGAGCTGGATCCGACCACCGCGGCCATCTCCCAGGCTCTCTATCCCGGGGCCACCGTCCGGGCCGAGTCCTTTGCCGATACCAAGCTGCCGACCGGGCACTTCGATCTGGCTATCGGCAACGTACCCTTCGCGAACGTCACCCTGCACGATCCCCGCCACAACGCCGGCGGCCACTCAATCCACAACCACTTCATCCTCAAGTCCCTGGAACTGACCCGCCCGGGCGGCATGGTGGCGGTGCTGACGTCCAGCTTCACCCTCGATGGCACGAATCCTTCAGCCCGCCGGGAAATGAACCAGCTGGCCGACCTCGTGGGCGCCGTCCGGCTGCCCACCGGCTCACACCGCAAGGCAGCCGGCACCGATGCCATGACGGACCTGCTGATCTTCCGCCGCCGGGAAACCGGGCAGGAACCGGCCTCTACTCTCTGGGAAACCGTCACCGCCCGTCGGATCGACGGGACCATCACCCGCCTGAACTCTTACTTCGATGAGTACCCGGAACGGCTCCTTGGCGAGCTGCACGTCAGCCACGGCATGTACGGGGCGGAAACCCTGCAGCTGACCACCGATGATCTTTCGACCGTCCCGGAACGGCTGAACGCAACACTGGCCGACGTCGTACGCGAGGCCCGGACCGCCGGGATGGTGATGACTGAGCGGACCGCTGACCAGGAGCGTCAGCGGGCCGCCTATGTTCCGGCGGCCGCCCACGAGTGGGATGGCCACATCGGCGCCGCCGACAACGGCTTCACCGTTGTCGAAAAAGGCTCACACACCGAACTCGCCGTGCCCAAGACCCAGGTCGCTGAACTCCGGGCCCTGCTGGGGCTGCGCGACAGCGCCCGGCAGTTGCTCACCGCAGAGGCCGAAAGCCGCGAGGACACCGCCGGCATTGATGCGCTCCGTGAGGAAGTGAAGAGTGCCTACGGTCAGTACTCGGAAACCTACGGGCCGATCAACCGCTACACGCTCCGGGACACCGGACGCGTGGATGAAGAGACGCAGGAGCCCATCCAGGCCCGTATGACGCCCAAGGCAGTCTCTATCGTCTCCCGTGACCCGTTTGGTCCTCTGGTGATGGCGTTGGAAAACTTCGATGAAGCCACGCAGACAGCTTCGCCGGCTGCCCTGCTTTCGACCCGTCAGGTCCAGCCGCGCCGACCGGTCCTTGGCGTGGACACGGCAGAAGAAGCCCTCACCGTCACCCTCGACACCGTAGGGGAGGTTGACCTGGACTACGCAGCATCCCTATTGGGTATTAGCGTTGACGAAGCCCGGTCCGCCATGGCGGAGAGCATCTATCAGGTCCCGGGAACCGACGAGACCTACCAGAGCAGGGCCGAATACCTGTCCGGGAACGTGCGGGAGAAGCTTGAAGTGGCCCAGGCGGCTGCGCTATCTGACGACAGGTACGCCGTCAACGTGCAGGCCCTCACCGGGGCCATGCCGGAACCGCTGCGCATGGATGAAGTCGAAGCCCGCCTCGGCGCGGTCTGGATCGACGCCGGCACGCACCAGGAGTTTGTCCGGGAAATCCTGAACGACCCCTACGCCACCGTCTCCAACGCCGCCGGCTCCATGTGGGACGTCAAAGCCAACCGCCACACCCTGGCCGCCACCAGCAACTGGGGCACCCAGCGAATGCCCGCCTCCGATGTCCTCAAACAGGTCCTGGAGCAGCGGACCGTGCGGGTCACAGACGAAGGAGAGGACAAGCGCCGCATCCTGAACCCCACCGAAACCGCTGCGGCCCAGGAAAAAGCCCAGCTGCTGCAGGAGCGTTTCAGCGAATGGGTGTGGGAAGAACCCGAACGGGCCACCCGTCTCATTGACGAGTACAACCGCCGCTTCAATTCCATCGTGCTGCGCGACTACAGCACCGAGGGAGAGAGGCTGACCCTGCCGGGAATGGCCAAGGACTTCTCCCCACGCCCGCACCAGCGCGCGGCCGTGGCCCGGATGCTCTCCGAACCTGCCGTGGGCCTGTTCCACCAGGTCGGCGCGGGAAAGACCGCTGAAATGGTTATGGGTGTGATGGAACTGCGCCGGCTGGGTATGGTCAACAAGCCCGCCGTCGTGATCCCCAACCACATGCTCGAACAGTTCGCCCGCGAATGGCTCCAGATCTACCCCCAGGCCAGAATCCTCGCAGCATCATCGAGTGATCTTGCCGGGGATAAGCGACGTCAGTTCGTGGCTCGCGCGGCCGCCAACGAGTGGGACGCTGTAGTCATGACCCGCACAGCCTTCCAGCGCGTGAGCCTCAGCCCCGAAGCTGAAGCCTCGTATATGAGAGCCGAAGTCGCCCAAGCGCGGGCCGAGCTGGAAGCAGTCAGGGACAGCGGCCAGGAGAACGGACAGGCCAGCTCCAGCATCGTCAAACGGCTCGAAAAGGTGGTCCTGGGACGGGAAGAACGCCTCAAAGCCAAGCTCGATACCCCCGCCGATCCGGGGATCAGCTTCGAGGAAACCGGCATTGACTACCTCGTGGTGGACGAGTTGCACGACTACAAGAACCTGGAGACGCCCAGCAACATCCCCGGTGCCGGAATCCAAGGCTCGCAGCGGGCGAGCGACCTGCATATGAAGACGGAGTTCCTGCGCCAACGTGAGGGCCGGCGCGTGATCACCGGGGCCACGGCTACGCCCATTGCCAACTCCGTCACGGAAATGTACGTCATGCAGCGCTACCTGCGCCCGGACCTGCTCCAGGCTGCTGGAATCCAGGACTTCAACACCTGGGCAGCAACCTTTGGGCAGGTTGTCGAGGAAATGGAACTCTCGGTAGCCGGCGGTGACCGGTTCAAACTCAAGAGCCGGTTCGCGAAATTCCAGAACGTCCCCGAGCTGCTGAAGATGTTCCACACCTTCGCGGACGTGAAGACCGCCGAGGACTTGAAGCTCCCCGTCCCGGCCCTCGCCGCAAGGGACGGGGACGGGCTGCGGCAGCCGAACATGCTCACCGTGGAACCCAGCCCCGAACTGCGCGAGTACATTCAAGACATCGGCCAGCGGGTGGACCGCATCCAGCAAAAGCTCGTGGACGCCGAGGAAGACAACATGCTCAAAGTCTCCTCAGACGGCCGCAAGGCCGCCCTGGACATGAGACTCGTTGACCCCGCACTGTCCCAGCAAGGGCCCACCAAGATCAGCGCCACCGCTGACTTGCTGGCCAGTGTGTACGAAGAGCACAAGGACCGCATCTACACTGACCCGAAAACCGGAGAGCCGGACCCCGTGCCCGGTGCCCTGCAGCTGGTGTTCTGCGACTTCGGCACACCCTCTGAGAAGTGGAACGTCTACGGCGAACTGAAAGACCAGCTACGCCGCCGCGGCGTCCCCGAACACATGGTCCGGTTCATCCACGAAGCCAAGAACGACACCGAAAAAGGCCGGCTTTTTGCCGCCGCCCGCTCCGGCCAGATCGCCGTGCTGATGGGCTCGACCTCAAAAATGGGCGTCGGCACCAACATTCAAAAACGCGCCGTGCACCTGGTGGACATGGATGCCCCGTGGCGGCCTTCCGACGTCGAGCAACGCCACGGCCGCATTCTGCGCCAAGGTAATCAGAACCCCGAGGTCCGCATCTCCCAGGTGGTCGCTAAGGAATCCTTCGATTCCTTCATGTGGCAGGGACTTGAACGAAAGTCCCGGTTCATCAACCAGATCATGCGCGGGCGCCTGGACGTGCGCGAAATCGAGGACATCGGGGACAACACCCTGAACTTCGCCCAGGCCAAAGCCAGCACCAGCGGCAACCCGCTGGTGCTGGAAAAAGCCGTCGCCGACCAGGAACTGGCCCGCCTGAGCCGCCTGGACCGGGCCTACAACCGCAACATGGTTGCTGTCGCCCACACCAAACGCGGCGAACAATCCGCGGCCGCCGCCGCCGCCCAGGACCTGCCCCAGATCCGGGCAGCAGCGGCGTGGACCGTGGATACGACCGCGGATGCCTTCAAAGCCACCATCGACGGTAAGGCGCTCGATAACCGCGGGGACGCGGCCGAAGCGCTCCGGGCATGGGCCGGCAAGCACGGCCATCGACTCGTGAATCTCTACGGCTACGACGAGCTCGGAACCATTGCCACCCTTGGCGGTCACGAACTCCGTGCCCGCCTTATGCCGGCCCGGGACCTGGACCGGGCGACCGTCGAAGTACGCATCCAAGGAGTGCCCAGGGCAACCACACAAATAGCCCGCCGCAGCCTCCTGTCCGCCGATCTAGGCACCATCAGGCAACTCGAAAACAGAGTCTCATCGCTCCCAAAGCTCGCAGCCGACGTCGAAGCACGACGGCAGGAAGCGCTCACCCACGTCGAACAGGCAGACAAAGCCCTGGCGGAACCCTTCAAGCACGCCGACACACTCAAAGCCGCCCAAGCGGACTCGGCACGGATCAACCAACTCATGGCCGCCGCCGCAAAACCGGAAGACCCAGCACCATCCGAACCACCGGCCGGAATTGACCCCCGGATGGAAAAGATGCAACGGCTCATGAACGCCTCATTCCCGCCACAACCAGGCACCGGAGTCGCCACCGCCACACCGGCCCAACCGCGGAGCCCGGACCAGCGCCGGGAGCAACAAACCGAATACGGGCGCTAAAGATCCTTCCCAGGAGGACGGAAGCCTTCCGCAGCTTTGAAGCTGTGCAGGGCTTTCGTGTGGGCAGCTACATGGCTCGTACTATCAATTTGATATCACCCCAGTATCAGAAAGATATGGGCTGAGATTCGCATCAACGGGGCGGCAGATGCCTGTTGTCATTTTCCGAAGTCATCTGCACGAAATGTCCAAAGTCTTCTGCACGGCCCACTACATGTCCGCATGGGGATCGGTCTGCGGGCAGCTGTGATCGAGCATGAAAGACTCCCAATGTGAACACCCCTCCCACGGGATCCCTGCACCATATCGAGGTATGGGTCCCTGACATCGACCGCGCCAAGCAGGAATGGGGTTGGATTCTGCCCCGATTGGGATACTCCACTTACCAAAGCTGGGACTTAGGAATCAGCTGGCGACTTGATCAGACCTACATAGTGGCTGAACAGTCACCAGCCTTGAGCGGCCGAAAACACGAGCGCACAACACCAGGCCTCAACCACCTGGCGTTCCACGCCGGAAGCCCAAAAGACGTGGATGCACTTGTCGTGGAAGGCGCTCGTCACGGATGGATGCAGCTGTTCCAGGACAAGTACCCGCACGCTGGCGGCCCCGATCACTATGCTGCCTACCTCTTCAACTCAGACGGCTTCGAGATCGAGCTAGTAGCCGCCGGATAAGCAGAATGTGGGTGTCCGGTGAAGGATCCTTCACGGCCCAGTACTCCTGAACGTGTCATAAGGTTCCAGTGAGTTTGTGCTGCGTCGTGATTGGGGTGGCTGCCCGTGTTTGTTGGTGCCGGTACAGGGTGGCCCGGGACCAGCCGACCAGCTGGGCGGCCTGGTGCGCTGTTTTACCTTCGGAACGGGCCGTGGCGACGATCTGAAGCTTTTCGGCGGTCAGGGCGGGGTCGGTCACTGGGCGGCCGAAGATGGTCCCGGCGGCGCGGGCGGCAGCGATGCCGGCGTTGACGCGTTCTGTGATCAGTTCGCGTTCGTACTCGGCCAAGGTGGCAAGCATGTTCAACATCAGGCGTCCGGTATTGGTTTCCGGGTCAATGCCGTCGGCGATCGAGCGGACCATGATCCCCTTGTCCCGGAGCCCGTTGACGGTGCCCAGGACATCGAGCAGAGACCGGCCGAGCCGGTCGATGCGCCACACCACGATCGTGTCACCGCTTTGGGCGTAGCCCATGAGCTTTTGCATCCCGGGCCGGCTTTTGGCCTCCTTGCTTCCGGAGGTCACATCGGAGTAGATGTCCCGGGCCAGGACACCCGCAGCGGTGAGCGCGTCGCGTTGGAGCCGGTCGTCCTGGCCGGCGGTGCTGATCCGGGTGTATCCGAGAAGTGTCATGACCGCAGTCTGCCCCATAAACCCCTAAAGACGTGCCTGAGACACGTCGCGCTATGAGACGACTTGTCAAGACATAGCCGTTCCGTGGTACGGCGCGAAATTTTCCCTGTCTTCCTGGGGTCGGATCGGGTGTCTTGAAAATCTAAAGATTTCCAAGACGTTCCTCCCCGGGGTCGGGAGTGAATAGTTTCTCGAGGTTGGTGTTGACGGCGGCAAGATCGAAATATCCGGGGTCGAAGTTTTCTTCGCCACCGGATCGTTGGGCGGTCCCTTGCGCCCATTCCTGGAGCCATTGGGCGTGTTCCCGACCGGTTTCCTCGACGGCGTCGGGATTGGCCAGAGTATCGATGAGGTTTTGGTAGCCGTCGATTCCGCCGGAGTCTTCGAGCGGGCAACGCCGTTTACCCCGGGTCACCCTGGCGTGGGCATCGTTGTGGGTTTTCTTCACGGTTTCATCCCAGTCGATGCGGTGGGTCCAGCCGTCTCCGAAGTCGTATTCGTAGAACAAGGGGGTGGAGCCTTCATTGAGGATTTTCCCTACCCGGACGGTTTCTTCCGGGGCGTACCAGCCGTCATCGTCCTCAGCCCGCACGTAGACCGGGGCCCAGCTCCGGGCCGTGGAGGGTCGGCGTCCCGGCGTGTTCGGGTTGTGCTCGGTGAAGGAATGCAGGTGGGAATCTTCCCACCCCATAATCACCTGCAGGACGTCGTGGAATTCGTCCAGGTAGAGACTGGAATCGACCTCGAAGGCCCGCCAGATCTTCGGGTTCGACCCGAGCAGGGTGATTTTTCCCCTGATCAGTTTCCCTTTGCTCCGGGGAGTTACCCGCGCCGGGGCGGGGAGGTATTCATTCATGCCAGGACCTTCTCTTTCCTAGATGGTGCGGGCTCTGGTGTGCTGACCGGGTACTGCTGTCGACCCAGGCCCAGGTGGGTGTTCATGTCGAGGGTGAAGCGTCCGTAGGGGTTGATGTGGGTCAAGAACAGCGGGGTCAACCCGCGCCAGTCCTCAGCGGTGAGCAGGTCATGGAAGGCCGGATCCTCGAGGACTTCCTGCAGCATCAGCGTGTTGACCAGGACCAAGGATGACTGGAGGAGGTGGAGTGCGAGCATGGAGACTTCGGTGGTTTCCTTATCCGGGCCGGTCAGGTCCCGGTTCTTGCCGTAGAAGACGACGTCGTTGCCGCTGTTCCAGTTCTCCACCACCTGCAAACCGGAATTGATTTCCCGCCGCAGGCCCTCTTCAGCGAGGTAGTCCGCGGCGAAGATCGTGCGCACAGCCCTGCCAAGTTCCTCCAGGGCCTGGTAGGTGGGGTGTTTCGGGCCGCCGCGGGTGAAACGCCGCAGGATCGTCTCGGACTCCGCGGTGCCGAGCTTGAGCGCGGTGGCGTATTTGATCATCTGATCGTATTGCTGGCCGATGATCTCCCAATTAATCGGGCGGGACAGAACCGGGGTGATCTCGCCGTAGGCTTCTTCGTTGCTGGCGCGGTAGAGGCGGATCGAGCCGATGTTCTTCAACCTCGGCAACAGCTTGAAGCCCAGGAGCTCGGTGAAGGCGAACCCGACAATCGAGGCACCGTGGGTATCGACGTAGTTCGCCTCGATCTCGGCAGTGGTGTCGTGGCGAAGGACTCCTTCGATCATTGCCGCGACCTCGGACGAGGAACAGTTCTTCAGCTGGGAGTAGATACAGGTGGATTTCTCTTCGACGTGCCAGTAGATCATGACTCCGGGGCCTCCGTAGCGGTTGTGCCATTCGGTCATCAGGTTCGATTCCCAGGACCCGAACTTCTTCGAATCCGACGCACACGCGCTGCCTGTACCCCACCATGCCGGGTTCCTGGCCTCAAAGGTGGCATTGACGACTTTCACGATTGCCTGGCGGAGGCTGTCTTTGGTGATGAACGTCCGGCGCACATGCCGCAGCTCGCGCTCGGTCTCGGTATGGCCGCCGGCGTTCGCGATCGCTTTGATGCCCATATTCGTTCCCAACCCGAACAAACACATGAGCAGCCGCCGACGGAGCGTGTCCTGACCGAGGTTTTGCCGTGAAGAGATGGAAGTGAACTCTTCCGTGCACCCGGTCAGGAAGTCGGCCTCCTTGAAAACTTCCAGCAAATCCAGTGTTCCCCGCCGCCGGATCAGTTCGTCTTTGAGTTTGCCCAGGTTCGCCGGTTCAACTTGTTTTTCCAGTTTCGGCACCATGATCCATGGGGCACCCTTGCGTTGGGTGATCTTGACCCCGCCGGCCGTGTCAGCCAGCATCGCGCTGTCCAGATCCTCCAGCGCCCGGACCATCCGGGATCGCAGATCGTAAATGAAAGCCGAAGGATCCAACGGCTGACGAAGCGCCTCGTAGTGCAGTTCCCGGGATGCGTCGAAATCTTTCGGTAGATCCTCTTCCGGATCGCGCCACTTCCTGGCCCCCGTGACGAAGACTTCCCTCCGTCGCAGAGCATCGCGCAACGACACCAAGAGACACAGCTCGTACGGGATCCGCTCCACCCGCCCGTTCTCGTCAGTGACGGCGCCAGCCCAAGCCTTCGGCACCACACCAACCAGGGGAATCTGTTCATCAATGCTGAAGTACTGGGCCTTGCTCCCCGCCTCGGCATACTGTTTCAGCAGTGCGATGGCGGCCATGATGGGCCGGAACGCCGTGTTATGGCAGCGGAAGCGCAGCACCGACAGCAACGCCGGGAGCATCCGTCGGTAGTGGTTCGAATACGACCCCCGCAACACGGTCCGGACCTTGCCCTGGAACACCGTCTCGTTGGCTTTCGCTTCCTTCACGAGTTGCTGCAAGGTCTTCTCGCTCACCACCGGGAAAACCACGTCCCGGACCGTCTCATCCGGGTGTTTGACCGCTGTTGCGGCCAGCCGGAAGAGCAGCTCTGTCTTGCCCCGCACCCGCTTCAGATCCTCGGTGAGTTCCTTCTCGACCTTCTTCACCGCACTGGTATTGATCTTCAACACCAAAACGAGCAGCAGATCGACCAGGCTGTCCGTGATCTCCACTGTTCGTTGATGACACAACGCCGCGAGCAGCGTTAACCGCACAGGTTGGGGCGTGTCCCAGAAATCAGACGGATACATCCTGGCCGCCCTGGCGCGCCACGCGTTCACGACCTTCTCCGATGCCCCGGCAAACAAATCCGGCGGCAAATCCAATGCTTGAGCGGCAGAGAGCTTCTCCACCTCCGACAGCAAGGACTCCAAACCGGCAGGGCCAGGATCAGCCTTCAACACCGCCAGAAACGACCCAGCAGTGCCATCCGCGACCACCGCTTCCAACCGGGCCGCACCCGCCGGGCCAAGACGAGCAACGACGCCGGCGCAGAGCTCCTGCTCAAAAGCAGCTCTTGCCGCACCAACGATCCGCGAAGTTCGGGCAGGAGGCTCAATCTTCAGTTGTCGGCAACGGCCCGCCAAAGCCTCCGCCAGCGCGGCATCACGTACCTCCCTTGGGCATACGTCCTGCGCCAGCCAGTTTGCCAAGACGGCCTCGTCAGCGAGCGAAAACTCCCTGAACCCAAAAGCCTTGCGAATCTGCACACGATGGCGCTTGGACGTTCTGCCTGAAAAGTCATAAGCACCGAGCCCAGAAGCGGTCGTACCAAGCTGGTCAGCAACGTAGGACACCGAGCCAGCAGGAAAATCAGCTGCATCACGGGCGAAACGGCCCTCAAGCTCGAAGAACTTCAACAACATGACGAACCCGAGACCCTGCGCACCGGTCTTCTGCCCCAACAACCGTCGATCTACCTCTACAAGAGTCCAATCCGCCAACAGCTCATCAGAAAACCCACCGTCCATGCACTAACACTACCGACTGGCACCTTATGACACGTTCAGGAGTACTGGGCCTAGGAACTGAGACGACACCGTGTGGTCGTGCTCGCTGGGACATTGCCAGATCCGCGGGTAAGAAGCGTTTCGCGGCGACGTCCCGGCGGCGTTGCGCTGCATCCTGGTCGTCACCAAACTGGACCGGCTCACCCGCTCCCTCCCCGCCGCACTGAAGTCCAAGTCTTCACCAAACGGAACGTGAAGCTCAGCATCGGCGCATCCGTCCACGCCCCCGTCGGCCGGCGACTCTTCAACGTCCTGCCCACGGTCGCCGAATCCGAATTCGACCTCATCCGCGCCCGCACTCGCGAAGGCAAGGAGGTCGCCAAAACCAAAGGCCTACTCCCACTCACCCAACGCAAAATCACCACGAGCCATGAAGCCCACCTCGTCTCCCTATGAAGAGGAGGCCAAAACACCCCACGATCGCCGAGCTGATCAAAGTGGCCCGGACCGGGGTGCCCCGCGTAGGGCAGCCAACCGTTGACTAAGGACGCGCCACAGGATCTTGGATTCTGGGACACCACCGAAGTGTCGATACGATGAGCGCATGATTCCACTTGACGAACTTGGCGACGATCAATTCGAGAGTCTTGTCGTTGAGCTAGCCCGAAAGCTCTTGGGAGAAGGCGTGCAGGGCTTCACGAAAGGACGTGATGGTGGACGAGACGCGAGATTTGTGGGTCGTGCTGAACGATTCCCGAGCACCAGTTCCCCTTGGTCTGGAATCACCATCATTCAGGCCAAGCACGACAATGGCCTGAATGGGCACTTCGCTGAGGCGGCTTTCAGTGGAGCTACTCCGCACACCGTTATCTCGAAAGAGATTGTCCGGCTTCAGAACCTCGTTGCCCAGAACGACCTAGACAACTACTTGCTGGTCTCAAACCGCCGACTAGCCGGCGGTACGAACACGACAATTTGTCAGCGCATTTCTACCGAAGTCGGCCTTGAGATAGGCAATGTACACATTTGGGGTGGCGGAGACATCGCCAGGCTCATCGACAGGTTTCCCGATGTCATGGACCTCGCAAAAATACGGTGGGCCGATACACCACTAATAGTGAACAGCGCCGATCTTTGTGAGGTCATCATCGCGATCGCAGACGCGATCAAGGCGCCCGCAAATCCTGAGGACTCTCCCGTTGTTCCGCGCACATCCTATGAGGAGAAGAACGAACTCAACGGGATGACGGACGATTTTGCGCGCACTCTGGAGACTCAGTACCTTAAATTTACTGGTCAGATCCAGAAGTTCCTGAGCAAACCCGAGAACGATGAAGTACGTGAACGCTACGAGGACGCTGCAGACGAGTTCAGATTGAAAATTGTAGCCAAACGCGCTGAATACGATACCTTCGACCAAGTTTTCGTGTACCTAACAGATCAGCTGACTCGTCGAGATCCCGTCCTTTCGACACGCGTCAGCGCCCGCCTCGTCCGGACCGTGATCTTTCATATGTACTGGTTTTGCGATATCGGCTTGTCGGCTTCGGAGGTGTGACAAACCGTGTTGATACCCAACAAACATTCTCACCCAGATCGGACGCCCATCGCCGTGGCAGTCACACTTCTCCCTCAGGTTAGAAGAAAGCGTAGCGTCCCGTTCAATGAATTGCGTGATTTCCTTAAAGGCCGAATGCCTGAAGGGGATTTCCTATTCGGTTCCGCGATGGATGTCCTGTATTTACTCGGCTTAGTAGAATACCGAAGCAAATCCGATTTATTTGAGTATGTGGGACCGTGAAACTGCGGAAAATATACTGCAATATCCCCGATATATTTGGTCCGGTGGTCTTCAACGATGGTCTCTCGCTTGTCATCGCCGAGATCCGACTTCCCGAAAATCAAGACAAGGTCACCCACAACCTGGGCAAGACAACTCTGGGACAGCTCGTAGATTTCTGCCTCCTCAAGAAACGACACCCAAAGTTCTTTCTCTTCAAGCATGAGGACCAGTTCTCGGATTTCATTTTCTACCTCGAAATTGAAGCAGATTCCGGCGAGTACATCACGATTGCCCGGTCCGTTCGAATGGCATCGAAAATTGGCTTCTTACGAACCGCGGCACCGCTTGACGACGCGACGGAGATTTCTCCGGACGACTGGGACCACACGGGGCTTGCCTTTGAACGGGCCAAGGCGCTACTTGACGCTTGGTTAGGACTTACTGCTCTAAAGCCGTGGGACTACCGCAAGATGATTGGGTATCTTCTTAGAGAGCAGGACGACTACAGTGACGTGTTCCAGCTGGGCAAGTTTGCTGGCAAACACAGCGATTGGAAACCATTCGTCGCGCACATATTAGGCCTCGACGCCGGGATTGTAGCCGATCTCTACCAAGTCAGAGATCAGCTTGACGAATCGAACAGCCGCTTGCAGACACTCGTCCGGGAATGGGGTACGGCCGACACTGACACAACTGAGCTCGATGCGCTCATCTCCCTAAGGGAAAATGAGCTCACCCGTCGCCAGGCTGCGCAGGACGCTCTAGACTTCGCTGAATCGGACGCCGAAGTCTCCGAGGAACTTGTTGAGGATATAGAATTTCGTATTGCGTCTCACAATGAAGAACGATACCTGCTCCAGCGCGAAGTAGAGCGGATAAGTCGGTCCCTGGAAGAAGAATCCATACTCTTCCGGCCTTCGGAGGCGGAACGCATCTTCCGCGAAGCTGGTGTTGTCTTTGGTGATCAGATTCGGCGAACATATGAACAACTCATAGAATTCAACCGCCAGATCTCATCTGAGCGCTCGTCTGCTCTACGTCGAGAACTAACTCTGTCGAAGGATCGAATAGAAACGATCGACAGGGGACTCTCAGAACTGAATGAAACCAGAGCTAGCTCTCTCTCTTACCTTCGAGAGACCGAAACTATGCAGAAGTTCAGGTCGCTTTCACAGGAGATTTCGACGCTTGAAGGACAGCTGGGTGTTCTCCAAGAGAAGAGAAAGTCGGCGGCCAGGCTGACCACTCTGCGCCAGGATGTGCGGGAGCACGAGCAGTCTGCGAATGCTCTTCAGACAAAAGTCGAAAGGAACATCGCGGCATCGAGTACTTCCAAAAAGAGTACCTTCTCCGTGGTGCGCGGCTACTTTAGCGAGATCATCCACGAGGTACTTCATGAGGATGCAATCCTCGGTGCGCGTTTCAACGACTCCGGCGGCCTCGATTTCTACGCCGAGTTTCTAGACGCCAAAGGAATGGCGACAAGCGCCGACAGGGGAACCACTTACAGGAAACTGATGTGCATCGCCTTCGACCTGGCCATCCTCCGCGCCCATATTAACGTCCCGTTTCCACGATTCGTCTACCACGACGGCGCCTTTGAAGCGCTTGAGAGAAGACCGAAGGAGAACTTGCTGCGGGTCCTGCGTTCCTACGCGAATTTGGGACTGCAGCCCATTGTCACCGCACTCGCTGGGGACCTGCCTAGCGATGGCCCGATTGACGGAGAGGTCGTTTCCATGCTGCACGACGAAGGCCCTTCTGGTCGTCTCTTCCGATTCGAATCGTGGTAGATCGCCCAGCCGGGTAACTGCTAGCCCTGCATCCGCGCGGCTTCATTTGAACGGAATCGCCGATAACAGCGCATACGTTCCCTGTTCGAAATCGTTACCCGCTGCTTTTTGGGTGCTGACGTGATTTCAGGGAGTTCTGTCGCCGTGCGTGGACGGACCGCTGAAGGCGATGAGTCGTCGGCAGCCCATGTGCGGCGGATAGGTGATGTCTAAGGCAAGCGGGTGATCCCCTGTCGGTAAGCTTTCAGAACGAGTGCATACGGACGGGGAGATTTGAACGAGTTGCTTTCAGGTCCGGTTATTGCAGCCGGCGTTTCAGTAATCGGACTGCTGATCTCCGTGGTTTTGGTTCACCGGTTGACCCTGCTCCGCGAAGACCGAGCCGACCAGCGCGCAGTTCAGCGTGAAGCGGCGTCCGCCCTCACCGAGGCTCTGCAGGATATCCGCCGGGTCGTCGAACGCTCCGCCATTGAACCCGTTCAGCCCCGGGACATCTCGGAGGCAGTCTCCTCATGGGAGACTGCCTACCGCAAGTACGTAACCCGCCTGCCGTCTGCGGGCCGTCATGCTAGACGTAGCGTCGCAGCCGCTTTGGGAGAGCACTTTGGTGCTGTCGGTTGGTCCAATCTCTTTCCCGAAGACGCCGATTTTGAGGTCTCGAGGCATGACCCAATTTGGTGGGAAAATGCTGATTCCTATCTCAGCTACCTGATTAGTCGCTTTTCCGTTTGGTACGACAACCCGCGCGCCGCCAACAAGAGGCCAATCCTAAATTTCGACGCCTGGCTCGCACGACGCCAGGCCAATTGAGCGGGAGGGTGACTCACTTGCTCACGACTGCCCAATCGTTCAGGATGGGGGCACGAGCAAATGGCTCGCCTTCGATTGCCCATGCCGGGAACGCCACCGTGTGTTGATAAATCTTGATAACCGGCGACACCCATCATGGGTTGTCACTGCTGCGGCACCGCTGACGGTCTCCCCCAGCGTGGACGGGACCCGCGCTGGGAGGCGATGCCACTACATCATTCGGGCCTGACGCATCCGGTGGATCCACGCGCAATGAGAGGCACGCTTTGGGCGAACGCCGATAACAGCTCCCATGACGATGGCCGCTCAGCTGACGTGGACTCCGGTGCGTCGGACAGCTTCGGCCAGGTCGGGATCAGTCGCTAAGAATTCGGAGCCAGTGCACGCGCAGCCATTGTTCGGCTCCGCAACGAAGCCGGCCCAGCAGTAGTCGGGGGTCGAGGACCAATGCTCGGGAAAGTCACGCTAAGCCGGTGGGGCCCAGGTAGTAGAGGTTCTGGTCGGCACCGCTGTTACGCCGGGTCACGGCGTTAGGGTGGGGCGTCGTCCGATGCTTGTTTTGTGGAGGTGATCGTGGAGCGCGGGGCCTGAAGCAGATCGGCGACGAGCTGGACGGTGTGGTTCGAGGCATCGGACGGTCACTGGTTGGAGACTGCACCGGAGTTGGTTGCGATCACCGGCGCCGATTCGCGACGAGGTCCGGATCGGCGTCGTTTAGGAAAAAACCGCTCCAACACCGACTAGACAGGGGCCTGCGCGGCCGGCGTGTAGTGCTTACCCTCTTTGGATCGTTCACCGCCGGGCAGCGAGTTCACGTACAGCTGCCCGAGCGTTTCGGGAGTTACACCCGAAGCCACGTCGTCCAGGGACGATTGGGGCAGCTCAGCAGGAGGGAGAGCGCTTAGCGCCTGCGTTACGTCAGCCCATTTTCCGGTGATTCCCGCTTGTGAGGCCTTGGTCGCCCACCAAGCACTTACAGAGCCCAGTACCTGTTCTGTCCGGGGCAGCATGAACGAGTCGGCACGGAATCTCAGGTCTGTCGCTGTCTGAACGGACATGGGGCTCCTGCATCTTCTTCGTTCAACACTGAGGACCCACTGCGGCTTCTGCAGCAACGCGGGCAACTGTCGCGGGGAATCGTCCCGCCTACAACCGGTGGGTATCGTTCTGGCCTTCACGGTGGCTCTGATCTCGTTGACGCAGGCACCCCGGTCTTTTTGTCCCATGTAAGAAGCAAGGGAGGACGATCATCCGTTGGTTCGCAGCCAGCAACTAGGCGCGCTCACCGCTACTCTGATGTGATGACTGAGCATTTGTCCCAAACCGCGCGCCCAAGCCAAGGGGTCCTATCTGATCCAGATATCACTGAGGAAGAGCTTGAGGACGAAAGCGCACCAGATCCGGACCCGACTCAAGTGTCTTACACGAGTACGGACTTTGACGTCGAAGGCCTCGTGCGGCGGCTCCAGCGTAACGACATCATCATTCCGACGTTCGGTGACGACTACGCAGATGACTCCATAGAGACCGCTCGCTTCCAACGCCAGTTCGTATGGACGAAAACGCAAATGGACAGGTTTATTGAGTCTCTGCTGCTGGGGTATCCGATTCCCGGCATCTTTCTTGTACAACAAACGGATCGCCGTTATCTGGTACTGGATGGGCAGCAACGTCTGAGAACGCTAAGGGCGTTCTGTCAGGGAGTGGTTCACAAGAAGGAGTTCTCTCTTCAGTCGGTGGCTCAAAGGTTTCGTGGCTTGACCTATGAGACGCTGCCGGCCGAGCAGCGGCGCCAGGTCGACAACACATTCATTCAAGCGACGATTGTGCAAACGCAACCGACTGCGGAGTCACTGGATGCGGTGTACCAAGTATTTGAACGACTCAACTCTGGGGGTACACAGTTAACCCCCCACGAAATTCGGATCGCTCTATATGCCGGTGACTTCGTGTCCTGGCTGACGAAGTTGTCAGAATCTGAAGAGTGGCGGGCTCTCTACGGTCGCCCACCGCTGCACATTCGCGATCAGGAGTTGATTCTTCGGATTATTGCTCTTGGCGTCACTCCGGGGACGTACAGGCGGCCGTTGAAGAAATACCTTAACGACGTCATGGCCGCCCACCGAAATCTGGGCGACATCGATACTGAGGACATCGAATACCGCTTCAAGGCCGCGGCGAGACTGCTCCTCACAGGACCTGGACAGTCGGTTCTTCGTCCAGGCGGGAGTGCCGTCAATGCGGCTTTGACGGAAGCACTGTTCGTGGGGTTGATGAGGCGGCTGGAACTAAGTTCTCCATCACCGGCGGAGGTGACTGCCGCGATACCGCCGTTGATGCAAAACAGCGAGATGAGCGCGGCTATCGGGCGGTCCACTGCGGATGAAGAGAGCGTTCGCAAGCGTTTGGCCCTTGCTACTCGAGCCTTTGCTAACTGATGTTCCATGGCTAAAATCTGGCCTCCCTGGGAGGTTACGTCGTCGAGATCCAACTTGGATCAACTCCGCGAGGTCGTAGAAGACATCAATAAGGACCTCCCCCCGGAAGCTGTTGGTTGGTTGGCGAGGCTATTGGTTCTTAGGAGCTGCGGTCATCTGGAACAAACGGTCATGCAGTGCGCCCGCGGGTATATAGAAGGCAAGTCCGGTGGCCCCGTGAAGTCGTTTAGCCTCACGTGGTTGACCAGATCGCGCAATCCATCGCTTTCGGCTCTTAGAGAGCTAGCCGAGAGATTTGAACCAGCATGGGGAGAAGATCTTGATGCCTTCCTCGGAGAAAACGACGAAGCGCTTCGTACTCAGTTATCGAACTTGGTCGCTTTCAGGAACAAAATTGCCCATGGGGAGAACCAAGGGGTGAACCGGGAAAAAGCATTGGCGCTGAGCACGGCTGCAGAGGAAATCGCCGACTGGTGGATACGAACTCTCAACCCCGGCTAGGGGTGGCGGAGTGGGTGCCGTTTGGGCCGTATTAACGGGCTCCGATCAGACTGACATAGTCAGGTGTCAATCGTGCCGGTGATTTCCACCTGAACACCTCATGCCTGCCGGAACTTACACGGATTCCAGTGCGTCTACCTCGGCGGCGTCCAGCAGAGCTGTTGAGTCTGCGCCGGTGGCCCGGCCCAGGTCGTCCAAGGCCCTGAAATGGACCCGGGCGACGGCAATGGCCACCAGCTCCAGGTAGGCGGTGCCGTTACCTTGTTCCAGGTCGCTCAAGTATTCGTGCGTGCGCCCGTCTAAACCGCCGGGTCCCTCGGCCTCTTTCGCGGCGAGGCGCGTCAGCGTGAGGGCTGCCAGGTCAGCGTCGTCGTAAATAAGTCCCATGGGCCAACGCTACGCACCTAACCTGTTCGGTCAAGAGGCTGCACTACCGCCAGCGGAAGGCTTCCAGAGCGCGAAGCAGGGGGGAGCAACTGTTCTTGAGAAGGTCAACGGGGCGGGCTCCGGCAAGTTCCCTGGATGGCGTGACCATCCAGAGGGTGAAGTAGTTATGCGGAATGTCCAGCTCCATGGCTCTGCGGAAGAGTGCTGTGACGGGTGGCTGGAGCTGTCCGCGGGGGAGGAACTGGAATCCCGGGCAGAAGGTCCCGTCGTCAATGAAGACGCGGACGAGCTGGCGCATGACCGGTTCCGGGTCTTCCATAAGCTCGGAGAGCCGGCGATGCACCTGCGCGAGGGTCGGCAGCGTGAACTCCGTCCGGACGCCGGCCCAGGTCTGATCATTGATGGTTTGAGGGGTCACTGTGGCCTAGTCGCTGATGCTTTCCAGCAGCCACTGGGGGGAGAGTGGATTCCGGCGCACCGTGAATGTCCGCAGCGCGGAGCTGCAGCCCAGGCGGACCTGGACGCGCCAGTATTCGATGCTGACCAGGTCGCCGCTGCCGACGGCTGCCGTGCGGCGGGTGTCCCACCAGGCGTCCCGTCCGTACCAGTGTTGGGAGTCGGTGTCGGGATCGACAAGCCAGATCTGTCCGTCGTGGCGGATGGCGAGGGGTTTACCTGCCGGGTCGGTCCGGACCTGCAGGTCGTGGGTCTGCGGGGAGGTGTCGGTGATGGTGCTCATGCGTGGCGTTTCTTCCGTGATTCTGCTGTCTTGCGGTGGTTTAGGCGGCTTTGACGAGGGGGAGTTCGTCCCAGTGGGTGGTGTAGCGGGGGGAGAGCATGTCCCGCTTCATGGTCCATTCCGGGCCGCTGCGGATACCGGCATGGCCCAGGCCGATGAAGCCGCGCCCGTACCGGCGGATGACATCTTCGAGAAGTGAACCGAGGTGGCGTTCCTCGTGCGGGTTTTCGAACAGGGCCAGGGGTGCCTGGTTGCCGCTGAGGCGCAGGTCGGTGACCATGATCCCAGCCCTGGCGTACCGGATGCCCTCCACGATGCGGGGAAGGAGCGCGTAGGCTGCTTTGGTGAGGATCACCGGGTCGGCGGTCGGCATCGGCAGGGTCACACTGACGGAGGGGTAGGAGGTGTCTTTCGGGTTGAAGTAGGAGGTCCCGGCGAATGCGGTGAGGACTTTGGCTTGGAGTCCGTGTCTGGCCAGCCGTGCCGAGGCCTGCTGGCCGTAGACGCTCATGACCTGCCGGATCCCGTCGGCGGTGGTGATGGGGGTGGCGAAGGAGCGGGAGAAGATGAGCTGGTCCCGGCCGATCCGTTCTTCCTCCATCGGGATGCAGGGGGTTCCCTGCAGTTCCAGGACGGTGCGCATCATGACCACGGAGAAGCGGTCCCGGATCATCACCGGGTCCGCCCGGGACAAGTCCAGAACGGAGTGGATGCCGAGGGCGTTGAGGCGTTTGGTCAACCGGGTGGCGACACCCCAGACCTCAATGACGGACAGACGCCGCATCAGCCCTTCTCTCTCGGCGGCGGGGACGGAGTCCCAGTGGCAGACCCCGGAGAACGCAGAGTTGTTCTTCGCCCATTTGTTCGCCAGCTTCGAAATCGTCTTCGTGGGTCCGATGCCGACGCAGACGGGCACGCCGACGTTGCGCCGCACGGCTGTCTTCATCGTCCGTCCGAGGGCGAGGAGTTCGTCGGGGGTGCCTTTGACGCCGAGGAAAGCCTCGTCGATGCTGTAGACCTCCAGCCAGGCCGAGTACCGGCCCAACAGCTCCATGACCCTGGCGCTGATGTCCCCGTAAAGCTCGTAGTTACTCGAGAGGGCGACGAGTCCCCATTCCTTGGCGCGGGGTGCGAGTTTGAACCACGGCTCGCCCATGGCGATGCCCAGGGCTTTGGCTTCGGGGGAGCGGGTGACGGCGCAGCCGTCGTTGTTGGAGAGGACGATGACGGGCCGGCCCTCCAGGGCGGGGTTGAAGGCCCGCTCGGCCGAGGCGTAGAAGCAGTTCACGTCCACGTGCGCGATCTGCGGCAGCTGCCGCATGACCGCCGGTTTAGACACGTCCGGGCCCTAAAGGTGGTGGAGGCATCGGGTTACGACGCCCCACACCACCAGATCGGATAAGGACGGTACCCGGATATCCGGGTACGCGGGGTTCTCTGCCTGCAGCACGACCCCGGTACCCGTGATCCGCAGCCGTTTGATGGTCAGCTCCCCGTCCAGGACCGCGACGACCACGGACCCGTCCACCGGTTCCAGGGCGCGGTTGACGATCAGTTCATCGCCGTCGCTGATCCCGGCGCCGGTCATGGAGTCCCCGGACACCCGCACCACGTAGGTGGACGTGACGTCCTTGATCAGGTGCTCATTCAGGTCGATCCGCCCGTCGAAGTAGTCCTGCGCGGGCGAGGGATACCCGGCCGCGACAGCGACCGGAGAGATCAGCACCGACAACAACGACGCACCCGCATCTATCACGCGGGGACCAACAAGAACGCCCACAACACACCTTTTATTCGAATATATCTTCGAATAATCATAGCGCTCAGCACTGACAGAAGAACTATCGACCTGTGGGATCGGCCTCCGGCGGGGGCCGGGTTGCACGCCAGTGGGGACAGCCTGAGCTGTGCGGAGGGCTCCGCCTGACCCCCAATGGGCACAACCCGGCGAAACGGTGCGCTGCGGCTCTGATTCGGTTTGGGGACGGCCTCCGTGGCTCCACGCTGCGGGATATGCCAAGGCGGCCATGGTCCACCGGGTTCACTCCGGAAGATCTGGTTGACAGGGTGAAAAGGTGGTCCTGGATTCTTAGTGTTTTACGTCCGTTTCCGGGCTGGTCATGTTTGACATTCATGCTGTTGCTGTTTCATTTGAGCGGCTCTGCCGCCAGGATTCAGGAGGCCACGATGACGAAGACACCACTGGAAGATTTCCTCAATGAGTGCCTCGCCGCAGATCCGGACGGGGACGGTCTCAGCGTGGAGGAACTGTATGGCTTGTACCTGAGCTGGTGCGGGCTCGAAAGGTGTGCACCCGTGGGTGGCAGGGCGTTCAGAGCCGGTTTGTGCGCAGCCAATGTCGGCATTGAAGACCGGGGACGACGGTGCCCGGGTCTGAGGATGACCGGCCCGGCAGCGTGCGATTACCTTGTCCACCGCGAACTGCCGCTCGCCGTGCTGGACGCCCCTGTCGGACGTCCTTCACTGATCTCACACCCGGTCCCTGAACGCGTCGCGCCGCTTCCGGGCCGCCCGGCCGGGGCCTCTGCCGCGCCGTGCCGGCTGCCTGAGGTGTCCGCGGCCCGGTCATCGACGCCCTATGTCCGGGACTGGTATCCGGTTGATCGCCCGCTGGCAGCAGCGCGGTAGTTGGCGGGCGTATGAGGAAAGCCTCCGCGCTAGTCCAGGACTCAAACGCGGAGGCTCCCGGCTCTCCAAGCTGGGGGACTGGAGAGCCGATATGAGTCTACTGGCAGGGGGTGAGGTCATGACCGCTGGCCGGCAGGGAGGCGCGACTTCCCGTTTATCGCCGGGGAGGGCGGCCCCGGGTCCTGCCCGCCTGCCATCCGGGAACGGCGGCGTCCAGGAGCTGGACCTTCACGGGGTCGAGGTCGGTCCGGCGCCGTTTGTACCGCTGGGTGTGGATCCACACCCCGAGCGTGTGTTCACGCTCTGACTCAAAGTCGTGGTGGCGGGGCCAGTCGTTGCCCTCGGCGCGGAAGTCCACGAGCTCGGCGAGCCGGTCATGCCACCGCGCTTCATCCGCCGCTTCCCGGCGGTTTTCGGCCCACCCCGGCACCCGGGCAAGACCGTTGACTTCGCCCCGGAGAGGACGGCGCAGATTGCCAGGGCCAGGATTCCCGTCAGCCCGTACCGGATGCCCCGGCGTTTCCTGGGATCCGGGACGGAATCCAGGACGGCCCGCATCGTGCCGGGCGTCACGGCCGGCTTCGCCTGTGCCGGCATGTCCTCCAAGTGGCGTGCGAGGGCCTGGATGGGGGAAGATGGCATGAAGGAACTCCTGCTAAGCGGCGATCTAGACAATCACCTGTTTAACAGGAGTTCCCCTTCTTTAAAAGCACCCACCGGCACGTGTCAGCGCCCCTCCGCCAGACTTGCCCGACGACTTTGCATCAGCCCTGGTATATGGGCCCTGACCTATGTCCGTGTAGGCGCCGCCGCCCGTACCCGCGTGTTGGTCGCTTTGCCAGGCATTGTTGTTCAATGTTTGAGGCTAGACGGCGACAGTGACGATCCATCACATGTGCGATGCGGTCTAGTCTTTGGTCATACGAAGGATTGCAGCTGCCTCTGCTAAGTCGTCTTGGAATTGCCCAAGCGAGGCGAGCGTGTACATGCCATTGATTTGGCCCGATGACCAGAGGTTGTAAATCCGGCGGAGGTCGTTGATGCGCCCTTTCCAACCGATGCCGTCGATGACGGCGAACACGAACTGGGTTGGCTTCCGTACCAAAGCCATTTCTTCTATCTCGCGGACGGCGTCTGTAAGCTTGCTTCCTGTTGAGCCGAAGGATTTAGCGGCGACCACTATTTGAGCTGCAGAATCGCCGGCGGGGAGTGCGAGGTCGCAGGGAGCGCTGGCGGTCCGTCCCTCAAATCTGCATCGGGTCTGATAGGGCAGGCCAAGACTCTTGGCAATTTCTTCAATTTCGTCTTCCAGCTGCCTGCCAGCCTGGCCTGCACGGGTTGCTAGGGCTCTTGTCCCTGCTCGCGCGACCAGAACATCTCCAAAGTCATACTGGCGGCCACGCTGGGACTCCAAGAGGCTCAGCAGTGAATATTCTGCTTCCATGTAGTCCACTAGTCCGACAGGATTTTCCCGGGCCGCCTTGGGAAAGGCGGGCGAGCCGAGGCCATGACGAAGGCTGTTTCTCAGTGCTTCCTGCGAAAGGCCCACTACAAGGCCTAAGACACCAACCCCGGTACCTCGCGGTTGCTCGGCGACCCAGGCTGCGAGTGATTCCCGGGTGATTGACTCCAGAGCGGCAAGCCCTTCTGCGGCCGCTTTGATAAGCCGGCCTTCTTCGTTCTCCAGTGTGGGATCGACATGGGAGGTAAGAGCGCCGAGGGAAGCTACGTACTCCTCGAAGCTTGGTATAGCAGTAGGCACGCTGTCAGTCTCTCCCGATGAAAATGTATTCCTGGACGGACCGCCGTGCTGCCGTGGAGTGGGTTCCGAAGTGGTACTGGTGATCAATCATGCGTACTTCGACATTGGGTTTCACAGTGCCAAGCAGTTCTTTGATCCTGGCATCGCCGGGCAGCGCGTTGGATGAGTAGGACATCACTATTGCGCCGGCATCTTTGAATTTGTCGAACGTTCGCTCCAGCGCATCTTCGATGGTGCGTTTGTTGGCGAAAACCGAAGCCTGTTTGGGGATCTTCTTGGTCTTGGTCTTCTGCATGATTTCGCGTCCTACCCAGTAGTCCGATAGACCTTCCAGGAAGTGGTACCTCTTTGTGTAGTCGGCATCGTCAGTGGGCGGTGCGTAAGGGGGGTCCAGGTAGACGACGTCGTAGTCTGTCTTGGCCAGATCGAAAACATCGCCCGTGACTGCCCTGCCCTCTTGACCGGCGGAGAACACGGCTGCGTTGTACTCTGCAGCGCGTTCCCGGAAGTGGTCGCGCAGAGGCAACGATAGGTCCCGTCGGCCATCGTCATAGTGGGAGAGGTCTCCGGAAATGGTGAATACGCCACGCGGCTGCTTTCTTGCAGCAGAGAGGATGAGCGCGGCAAGGGCAATATCCCGCTCAAAGCCGGTCATGGAATCAATGTGTGACCAGGCAGAGTCGAGGAATACGCGATCGTCTTCGGCGAAAAAGACATCCCTAAAGGTTGTCTGGATGAAGTTCCGACTGTCTGCTGCTGGGCCACAGATGGTGGCGATCACTTCATCGGTCAAGAGGGTGGTGTCGTTCACCATGGACGCGCGGGAGATCACCGATGGGAAGTGGAGATAGTCATTGGTGGTGACGGCGTAGCCCATGGCTTTTGCGAGGTATCCGACGAATCCGGAGCCACTGAACGCATCAAGAAAAGTGGTCCCGCCAATCTCGTTAAAGACGGTTCCGAGGTGGGGCGCGAGCTTGTACTTGGAGCCCATATACCGAAGCCGCGGGTAGGTCGCCGCTCGCGCAAGCGCGGCAACCCGGCTTCGCATAGGTGACTCTAGTTCGACTGCGGTGCTCATACGACCCATTCCTCCGGATACCAGTGAGGACTCAAATACGTTGCGTGTCGCGCGTTTTGAGCCCAGTACGAGACTACCGTCTGGAGACGACAAAGCTTTGCCACTGTGCCTCGAAGGCCGGCCATGGCGCCAGGTAGAAATCAGGCTCCCGGGTGGGTGCAACGCGTTCGTATCCTTCGTTACCCAGGCCCGCCAACGCCCGGCCAGTGGACGCCAACAGCAACGCTTGGACGAAGCAATCGGAGCGCAGCCCTTTGGTCTGCGGCGCCGAAATTACGTGTCCGAGGCCAGCCGGTAGCCGCCAGTGCTCGATGCTCATCATTGGCATTGGCATTGGCATTGGCATTGGCATTGGCATTGGCATTGGCATTGGCATTGGCATTGGCATCGGCATCGGCATCGGTGCGTCTCGCTTCCCACAAGAGTCCCTACTGAAACAGAACCAGGTGTACCGGTTCGGTTCAGGTACCTCGTGAGGCTTGTGAGAGTCTTCACGTCATAGTGGTCGTGCGAGGTTTCGCAACCGTGGGTTTGCCCATCTTGGCCGAGCAGGCTGTCACTGGCGCTAGCGGTTTGAGGGGTGGACTCTGGCGGCAGCAATTTTCGTAAGGTCCGCTTCGCTGAGGAGGTAGGCTTTCGGGCCGGCTGACCGCGGGCGGTTTTGTTTTACTTCTCGGTATGCGGTCAGCATCCGTGAGTAGACATCGGCCATCTGATGGTGCGAGTTCCCACGCTCCGGGCCAAGGACAAATTCTTCCTGTTCCGTCCATTTTTCGTCCTTCACGAGGAAGCGCACGTAGTCAGACATCTGGTTTTCGAGCTTGTCGTTGTGATCAAAGCCTTGGAAGGTCAGTGCGTGTGCGAGAGAGTCCTCGATTTCAGTTCCCTTTTCCCGGAGGCTATTGAGGCTATAGAGAGCGATGCGGAACATGTCCAGCACGTCCATGACGAACGCGCACTGGCGAGCAGTTAGCTCGGGGCGTATGCCTGCAAATTCAATCCAGTATTCCTTGGTGAATCCCTTCTCTAGAACCTTCGCCCGTTCCAGCTGGTAGTCCCGATCCCCGTCCACATCGTTTGCATCTTCAGGCAGCACGCGGCCAAGTATGCGGTGCAAAAGCGCGAGAGTGTGGCGATCCAGTGGGGAGAGCGAATCAGGTTCCAAACCTTCTTTGTCTGATTCCTGCTCACGAAACCCAAAGACTGCATCCTGAAGACGGTCACGAACGAAATCGCTGAGCGTCTGGCGTTCCTCTTCGGCTTTCGCCTGGAGTGCGTCTCTAACTGCGTCCTCAACACGGACTGTAATGGTAGCCATTTTCCCACTTCTGTAAGACACTGCATACGCAGCGTACGACACGTGTTTGCGTCGTACTGTGAGTGTAGCAGAGCGTTCGGAGGGTAGTCGTCTCTTACTCCTAGGTTGGGAGGAAGTCTCCTTGAGGGCAGGGCCAGTCGTTGCCTTCGGCGCGGAAGTCCGCCAGCTGGGCGAGCCGGTCATGCCACCGGGATTCGTCCGCAGCGGCCCTGGCGTTCCCCGCCGATTCCGGGACGCGGGGGGAGGCAGTCACGGTACGCCGGGGGGCAAGGTTCCTTCTGCTGCTTCGCGGCCTCGAGCCCGGGGTCTTGGCCCCGGGCGATGACCAGGTGATACCCGACGGTGGCCGGCTCGGCACGGATCAACTCAGCGATGCGTTGCCGGCCCAGCCCGGGCCGCGTCCGGAGCGCGCCGTAACGGCCCTGTCCATGATTGAGCCCATCTTGGGGCCCACGGCCTCCCCGAGGACGGGCCAGCAACGTGGATCACAGCAAGGGTGGGGCTATTGGGTCCGCCGCCGGGCCCCATGAGCTGCCGGAGGCGGTAAGGGCTGACATAGCCGTCGAATTCGGCGGCGGCGGTATTGCCATTAAGTAGTAGGAGTAGTAGTGTTGTTACTACTACTACTACTACTACTCCTACTACTTTTGAGGTTGTCGCCGTGGCGTTGAGTGTGAAAGACCGTGTGTTTGCTGCTGCGGAGCAGATCAGTGCCGAGCGCCGGCCTACCGTCTCGACGGTGCGGGCGGCGGCGGGTGTGAGCAACGCCGACGCCACCCGTTACCTGAAGGAGTGGGTCGAGGAGAAGCAGGCCGCGGGAGGCCAGGTCGCCGCGACGCCGACAGCGGTGCTGGAACAGGCGGCGCGCCTGGCAGGGGCCTGCTGGGCCGAAGCGTCTACCGTGGCCAATGAGCGGCACGCAGCTGCGGAAGCGGTTTGGGCGCAGGAGAAGAAGGATCTCGCGCTGGAGATCTCCGAACTCGTCGCTGACCTGGACAAGGTCAGCGACGAGAAAGACGCCGCCGTCACGGAACTCACCGCCCGGGTCACCGCACTGGATACCCAGGCCGCGGCGATGGAGGCGCAGCTGGAGCAGGCACGCGCCGCCGAACAGCAGGCCAGCAACACCGCAGCCGACGCGGCGGCCAGGGTGGCCGCGGCCGAGGCCCGGGCAGAGACCCTGCAAAAGGCCCACGACGCTCTCCTGCAGCGCATCGTGCCGGAAACCCCCGGGCAAGGATGACCGGGCCGAACGAACCAGTGGCGGCGGGGCCCAGCCTTGAGCTGCTCGGAGGGCCCACATGGCTTCCCGGACCTATTGGCGTGAGGCAACAGGCCCCTCATGGAACCGCTGACTCTCGTGAACTTCGTGCTGTCACTGACGGTCCTGGCCGCCCTCGATCATCACCTACCGGACCGTCTCGATAAAGCGATCAAATCCGAGATGATGCCTCGGTATGCCATGCTGGCAGGGTTGGTTTGCTATAGCCAACAACACACAGGTACAGCGGTGCCCCCGGGGAGTCCCCGGGGGCACCGCTGTGTTTTTACTTCTGAACCGGATTTCAGGCGCAGGACACTAGGTGCGGGAGGACCCGCGTGTCCAGGGTCCCGGGCTCTCAGGCCGGGCACGGTGGCCGGCTGAGGCGAAGGGCGCCGAGTCATTCATGTGGCAGGAGATCGGCGGTACCTGGGGCTCTGAGAAGGTCCTCCGGAGACGACAACCGGATTATTCAGTCCGTCGTCCTTCCCGGTCTCTGGTCCTCTCACTTGTTCTGGGGCCGGGCCCGGTTCGGGAGCCACGGTCCGGGGTACCGGTCTCACCAGCTGGATGGACGGTGATGGTGATGTTCTCGTCCCCGTGGATCATTCGCCGTCCGATCGCTCCATCGAAGCGGACCCAGATGATGTCCCTCTCGCCGGTCATCGTGTCCACGACCCCGGCAGTTGCCGCCCCGCCTGGAGGGTAAGCAGTGACACGATCACCGGGCTGCAGGTCCTGCCAGGCCGGATCAGCGCGGATTCGAGGGTCCTGTCCAGCCAGGGGTTCGGCTGCCGCTTCGGTTTGCTGCTCCCTGACACGGGCGCGGTACGCCGGGCGATTCATCATGGTTCTCCCTTTCCGGGTGCGGGTTCTCACTGGTGGCACGGGGGCACGTCAGCCAAGGCCCCACGCGGTGATCCTGTCCTTCGAGCCCAAGACGAACCGGGACGAACGGCCTCCCCGGCCTGCCTGGTTCCAATGCCCGGCACTTTTGCACCCGTTCCGCCCCCGGAAGGCCACTCGCTACACCCCGGAACCGGTCCGTGGTCATTTGAAAGCGCGTGAGCATCTGCCCCGGCCTCCCTGAAACTAGTGCCGGGGCGCCGGGGCCGGGAAGGGCCACAAGCCCCCGGATTGCGTTCCACGGGTTTGCCGCATCACCGGTACGTGGCGGACGACGATACCTATCAGGCAAGCCCGGACCGCGTTCTTGCGTCCGGGGCAGGAGCGGCGTGACGCTGGCCGGCGTCGCCCGGTCCCGTTCCAGCCAACGCGGCTTCCGCCGGAGAAAACCGTTGCGGCATTTGACCAGTGAGAACGTCGCCATCGGCGCCCCATGTGATGGCCCGGACGGTTAGGGACTATGGTCCCTGTTGCCCCGCGGCCTGACGGGGCAAAATTATATATCGTGCCTTCCGTAGGGGGCGGCCGCAGGAAGCGGACCGGGAAGATACTGATCCAAGGAGGATCTGCATGACCACACCCGCAACAGACGCCCGCACCGAAACACTCTCACCGGCACCGGTGAGAGTGTTCATCCTCGATGACCATGAGCTCGTCCGGGAGGGTCTCAGGGACCTGCTCGAGCACGAAGGCTTCGAGATCGTGGGCGTAAGCGGATCGGCCGTCGAAGCAACCCGCCGCATCCCGGCGCTGAAGCCCGACGTCGTGGTCCTGGACGGGCGGTTGCCCGACGGTACAGGCATCGAGGTCTGCCGGGACGTCCGCTCCGTCGACCCCGGACTCAAATGCCTGATCCTGACCAGCTACGATGACGAACACGCTCTCCGCGGAGCCGTTCTGGCCGGAGCATCGGGCTATCTCCTCAAGCGGATCGGCAACAACGAACTCGTCGAGGAAATCCGGCGCACCGCCGACGGCGAGAAGCTCTTCGCCCCCGGGGTTGCCGAACGCATGCTCGAAGGGATCCCCGAGGCCCCGACCGACCCGCGGCTGGAGGCCCTGACCCCGCAGGAGAAGAAGGTCCTCAGCCTTATCGCCCGGGGCCTGACGAACCGGCAGATCGGCGAAGAGATGTTCCTGGCGGAGAAGACCGTGAAGAACTACGTCTCCTCGCTGCTGGCCAAACTGGGCTTCGAACGACGCACCCAGGCCGCGATATACGCCACCCGGACAGGCCCGCCGCAACCACCTGCGGACTAACCGCCAAAGGGGACCCGGTTGGGGGCGCCGCGGTTTTTTCGAGGACTCAGGCGGTTGTCGGCGCCGTCCAGCTCACCCGGGTACCGTGGCCCGGGGAACTGTCGATGAAGCAATCTCCGCGCAGTGCCGCGGCCCGGTGTTTCATGTTGGCCAGGCCGCTGAGCCGGGCGGGGTTTTCGAATCCACAGCCGTTGTCGGTAATCAGCAGTTCCACGGCGCCCTCGCGTACCGTGAGCGAGATGCTGATTTCACCGGCCCCGGAGTGCCTGACCGCGTTGCTCAGACCCTCGGCGAGCACGGCCAGCAGCTGGGCGGCCACGGCCTCGGGCACGGCGTCATCGACCGGCCCGGTCAACTGCAGATTGGGTGCGAAGCCTGCGCCCCGGGCCGCTTCCTGCACCGTCCGCAGCACGTGATCGGTCAGGAGTTCCGTGCCCGTGCGGCCGGATTGAAGCGAGTAGATCGTGTTCCGGAGGTCCCGGATCGTCCCGTCCAGTTCCTTGGTCACGCCCGTGATGCGCTCATGGGCGGCGGGGTCCGCGGTGTAGCGGCGCAGGGTCTGCAGGCTCAGACCGGCGGCAAACAGGCGCTGGATCACCAGGTCGTGGAGGTCCCGCGCGATCCGGTCCCGGTCGGTGAAGAGCACATGCTCTTCCCGGAGCCGGTTGGCCCGCACCAAGTCCAGCGCCAGACCGACCTGCGCGCCGAAAACGGTACTTGAACTCAGGTCGGACTGTGGATAGTCGGCTGCGCCTTCGGCGCGGGCCAGGACAAGGATGCCGTTGCCGGTGCCCTTGTGTCCGAGCGCGCTGACCAGGACAGGCCCCAGCTTCTCTGCGGCGTCGGGCCCAAAAACCTCCCTCGGATCGCGGGCCGTGGCGGATTCCCCCGTTTCCAGGACCGCTGCTGCCAAGGCGGAGGCGGAGAGCTCCTGGCCCGCGGGCAGTGACTGCGCACCGACCGAGGTCCCGCACCGGAGCGTCCCGTCGATGCCGGGGGAGGCGATGACGGCCAGCACGGAGCCGGAGGTGAACAGGGCACGTTCAGCAATAAGATCGAGGCAGTCCGGGTGCAGCGGGTGCGATGCCGTGATCAACCGCTCACTGATCTCCATCCCGGCCTCCAGCCAGCGCTGGCGCCGTGCGCTGTCTTCAAACAAGCGGGCATTCTGGATCGCAACGCCGGAGGCCGCGGCCAGGGCGACCGCGAGGTCCTCGTCCTCATCCGTGAAGTCCTGCCCGTCGTTCTTCTCAGTCAGATAGAGGTTTCCGAAGACCGCGCCGCGCACACGGACCGGAACACCCAGGAAGGACTTCATCGGAGGGTGCCCCGCCGGGAACCCGGCGGCCCCGGGGTGCTCCCCCAGGTCATGAAGACGCAGCGGTTTCGGTTCGCGAATCAAATGCCCCAGGACCCCGTGACCGGTTGGAAGATCCCCGATGAGCCCAATCCCGTCCTGATCAATGCCGACCGTAATAAAATGGCTCAGCCGACCGTCCTCGCCAATAACGCCGAGCGCCCCGTACCGGGCACCGAGCAGTTCACACGCCGAGTGCACAACCCGGTCCAATACGGCCTCGAGACTTAGGTCCTCCGCGAGCGAGACAACCGCGGCCAGAAGGCCTTCCATGTGTTCCTGGGTTTGCAGCAGCGCATCGGCCCGGTCGCTGACCTCGCCGACCATTTCATGCATCCGCCGACGCATCGACTCACGCCACATCCGTGGCGACCCCTCGGACACCGCAGGCGGATGCGGGGGCAGGAAAGGGCAGCGGAAGAAGGAGCGTCGGCGGAGACTGCGTGGCTGGTGGCTGGGTGTTCACGACAATCTCCTAGAGTCTCCGGAATGTTCATCCGGGCAGGCCTGGAAGGCTCATTGTGGGTCAGTCCCAGACTGATGTTGCTCACAACCCTACGGGAAAGGCCAAAACAGGCAAGAATCTTACTTTCTTCCGACCTCAGGCGGGAAGCCCTCATTGCTGACAAAATGAAGGGAACATAGGGCCCACGTCCATCCCGGGAAGCAAAACCTACATGCGGTGCGATGGCATCGGGCACGCCTGGATTCGGTCCCCGGCAGTCCAGGCACGCCGACTCACGCTCGCTGGGCCGACCGTTACCGGGACCTTGGCGAGGACGGGGGGAGGACCTCTCCAGCCGCCCCTCACGGTCCCCGCACCGGACACCGGCACGGAGGGAACGACGGATCATCGCCCTAAGGGTCAACCGGCACTGGGAGCCGGCAAGGATCGGGCTACCTCCTGTGCATCCATCCCTCCACCGTGAACAAGGTCCTCTCCCGGTACCGGCTGGCCCGGCTGTCCTGGCTGGACCGGGGCGCCGGCAGTGTGATCCGCCGCTACGAGCATCAGAACCCCGGAGACCTGATCCACGTGGACATCAAGAAACTCGGACGGATCCCGGACGGCGCCGGACACCGTGTCACCGGCCGGGCCACGGGCAAACGGAACAAGACCGGCACCGACGCCAACCGGCGCCCGGGCTACGCCTACCTACACAGCGCGGTCGATGACCACTCCCGGTTTGCCTACACCGAGATACTGACCGACGAGAAAAAGGAGACCGCAGCAGGTTTCTGGGAACGGGCCAACGCGGCGTTCAACGCCGCCGGGTTCACCGTCCAGCGGGTCCTGACGGACGAGGTCTCCTGCTACCGCTCCCGCGCCTTCGCCCAGGCCCTCAGCCCGGACATCAAACACAAACGGACCCGCCCCTACCGGCCCCAAACCAACGGCAAGGTCGAACGGTTCAACCGCACCATGCTCGAGGAGTGGGCCTACGCCCGCCCCTACACCTCAGAGACCGAGCGTGCTGCCGCTTTCCCATCCTGGCTCCACCACTAGAATCACACCCGCGACCACACCTCACTCAAAGATCAACCACCCGCCAGCCGCGTCATTAACCCCCGTGGTTAATACACCTGGACCTTCGTGCCCGCAGTCACCGGGCACCGTGTCGCCGACGGACGCACGAAGCTGCCCGCGTGGTCCGTCAGGACGCGACCTTTCCGACGGCCGGTTCCTGGACACGGAGGCGGCAGGGCGGCCTGACCGGGTCGACTGCCGCCGGCAGCCTTCCCTCCCCGGTCACAGAGCGGAGCCGATCCAGGACAGCGGTCCCAACGACGGCTTCGCCAAGATCAACGAGGATCTCCATCCCAGGCAGAAACGAGTTCGTGCGGCGCACGATGCCATAGAGCACCGCGACGTTCATTTCGGTCACAGTTCCACGGACCGCGACGCGGGCCGACAGAAGGTTGCTGTCCAGGCTAACAAGGACCTTCAATTTGCCCTCGACCCGGGCCAGTGCTGGTGTCGCCGGCCGGGATCGCCGGAGCAGCATCAAGCGCTCCCCCCTCCCTGGCCGCAACCGCGCGGTGACGTTCAGGGACTCCTCCCGCCGGAGCGGCCGGCCGCTCCGGGCCGCATGGTTTGAGGGATGCTCACGCATCGCCTGCCGGCGGGCTGCTTCTTTCGCCGGATCGGCGAGGACGAGGTGACGGTGGGCCGAGGCCAAGGCATTTTCCTTTCGCTGCTGAGGCGCTACTCCACAGCCCGATCGAGGAAACGACCTGAGCTGCCACGTACAGGAGTGACAGGCGAGCCTGTCAGTCAGGAACCGCCCATAGACCTGCAGAGCACTTCCAACAGCATCCACGACCCGCGCCGGGCGCTAACAGGGAAGAAAGTCCTGATCTCTTTAGCGCGTCCCGCGGGGGCACAAAGCACAGGACCCGGCACCACCCGTTCAAGGGGGCTTAAGCCTCTGGAAACTCCGGCAACCCCGCCGTTACTGTCAACAATTGTCGAGTCAAGCAGAAACTGGCGGAGGCAGCAGAGGCCCGTGCCGGGCTATCGGGGCGAGGACCGCGAGGATCAACAGCACCACGCCGACCCAAATCAGGAAGTTCAAAGAGGGAACCAGACCGGCGCGGAGGAAGAACAGAACCGCAAGGACCACAACGACGATGAGAAGAAGGTTCATGACCGTCACCTACCACTTCTTTGAATTGTTCACCAATTGCCCGGCCACAGCGTCTGCGGCTACGGCGACGGCCGGGGAATGTCACAGGTGACCTTGGGGTTCAGGCCCATGTAGTCCACGCGACGTGCGCTCCCCGGACCCCCGCGACTGACCGCCGCAGCGGCCGCCCCTTACCCGACCACAAACCCGGAGGACAGCCTTGGAATCACACCTCACCGCCGTCCACGTCGCCGCCGGCGAAGTGGAACTGATCGAAATACGGGCCGACCAGGCCCACGCCACGCTCGTCGAGGCGATGTTCCGGGCCATGGCAGCCGGGGTTCCCCCGGTCATGGCGGCCGCCGCCGCCGGTATGAATGTCGCGCAACTCTTCGACGCCGTCCGCCGTCACGCCCCGGCCCTCGCCTCCGGTCCGCATGCAGCCGACAACGATTACATCCGCTGGCTCTGACGGAGCCGGGGCCGCCCCAATCCTGATCCGGCAGGGACCCGCACCGGCAAAACCCACAAAACACACCACCCTCCCGGGGGAGCATGCACCAGAGAACCCCTGAGTTCCGGCCCGGCCCGAGCGCCGCGGTTCACTGCCGCCTACCCCTCGCCCACCTGGGCGGGGGTCGAGGACCATCCCGCGGAAAAGTAGCGCTAGGGATCAAGCGATCGCGAGGATTGCTAGTGTCGATCGTTGAGAGAGCATGGCTGGTGAATACTTAACGGCTGCCGAAAAGGCGGCGTACGGGCGGAATAGGGCTTGGGGACCAACTCGTGGATGAGAAACGCCCAAGCCATTGTCGGTTGATGTACGGCTGTAAAGCACGCCGTCTCCGGGCCCAACGCAACGCCTACGGACGTTTGGGTGACTGCTCAGGCTGAACAAGGCGAACTTCCCATCGCGGTAAGGGAAAGCCGCTCCAACTTGGTCATTTTGATGCTTAGCGCTACTTTTCCGAGCAGTGGTCCTCGACCCCCGAGAAGCGCCCACCGTGATCGAACTCGAAGTCGAGGAGATCGGCCCGTCCCTGCAGTACGCGGCCGCGGACGTCCACCAGACCCAGGGCGGCGCCCCGGATGCCGCGCAAAGCGGAGCCGGGCAGAAGCAACCGCACCCCGCCGAAAGTATGAGCATCAGCAGCCGGGAGTACGCAGACGATGACCCGTGGTTCGGTATCGCCGCCAACCCCGGCGGCCGGATCACCGTTCCGGGCGCAGCAGCCGAACCAGCCATCTGACAAGCGGCGACAAACCCGAGTAGTAGGAGTAGTATCACTACTACTCCTACTACTCTTACTATTTTTTTGATGGGAATGCGCATGACCGAGAGCGTGAAAGACCGTGTGTACGCCGCTGCTGAAAGGATCAGCGCCGAGCGGCGCCCTACCGTTTCCACCGTGCGCGCGGCCGCGGGTGTGAGTAATGCCGACGCGACGCGCTATTTGAAGGAGTGGTCGGACGAGCGGCAGGCTGCGGGCAGTCAGCTGGCAGCGACGCCGGCGACGTTATTGGAAGCGGCGGCGCGCCTGGCCGGAACGGCTTGGGCTGAGGCCTCCGGATTGGCGGACGCGCGGCATGCGTCCGTGGAAGCGACCTGGGCGCAGGAACGCAAGGACAGGGATGCCGAGATCGCGGAGCTCGTCGCGGACTTGGACCGGCTCACCGAGGAGAAGGACACGGCTGTGTCCGCGCTGGCCGCGCGGGTCGAGGAGTTGCAGGGCCAGTTGGCGGTCCTCGCCGCCGAGGTGGAGGAATCCCGGGCCACGGAGCGGGCCGTTGCCGCAGAGGCGGCGGAGACGGCAACGAAGCTCGCTGCTGCCGACGCCAGGGATACCGCCATGCAGGCAGCCTACGAGGCCCTGCTGGCACGCATCGCCCCGGCCGGCCCGGGTGCCGCGGACCAGGGTACTGATCACGTTGAGGATCAATGAGCATGAAAAGAATCGCGGCGTTCACTCCCTACTTCACCGAGGACGAGGCCGGGCAGGTCCGGGCAGCGTTCCTGGCCGCCGGTCACGTCGAAGGGGATGTGAGCGTGTCGGACTTCATCGTCCGTGCGACGATGCGCGAAGTGAAACGCCTCCAGCGCAAGCACAACCATGGCAGGAAATGGGAGCCGGCCCCGGCCGGTTCACTCCGCCGCGGGCAGCGCACCAGGGACGAACTGCAACACCGGAACGAGGTCGAATAGAGATGCCCACAAGGATTGAGGACAAGGACAATTTCCCCGCGCCTACGAAGGGGCCGGTGTTCCCCAGGATGCTGACACTGGAGCAGGTCCAGGAGGTCCTGAACGTGAAGGGCTCACTCGTCTATTCGCTGGTCCGCAGCGGTGAGCTGCCCGCCGGGCAATTCGGTGGCCGGGGTGTGTGGCGGGTTCGGGAGAGTGACCTGATGGCGTACATCGAGGCAGCGTTCGCGAAGACCGCCGAGCGTATTGCCGCCGGCCAGGTCCAGGAAGATGACGTCGCGGCCGAAGACTGACCAGCAGCTGAAGAAAGAACGAAGGCCGGCACCTCGAAAAGGTGCTGGCCTTCGCCGTGTCCGCGAACCGGAACTTCCGTGTCGTCTATGGCTAAAAGAACCGGACCCGACGCGCACCGACGGCCGGGAGGGTGCGTCTTGGACCATGGGAGAGTCTGCCGTTGGTGCCCATCTGTGTGTTCAGGCTGTGCATGATCGCCGGTGCGCCGTGGTGATGGATCCCCGCAGGGTTCCCTGGCGGTTGTGTGCAGCCGATCAGTTGGGTCCCGTCGTCCGGGTGTGTGCGGGAAAAGCCCGGAGGTTTAGCTTTTGCCGTGCCCATGCGGGCTAGGGGCAAGGTTACTGTGCGCTGTGGCTGTCGTCCTCTGTAGGGGCTGCGGCGCTGTGGGTCGTGGCGCGGCTCGATGTCTTCCGGCGGCGTCCTGCGGCGCCGGATTCGAGACCCAGCTTCTTCAGCTCCTCCGGGCTCCATCCGTCCTTGGTGGCGCGCACGTAGGCGCGCTTGTCCTCGCGTTCTGCTTCGGCGAGCTGTTCCCGCAGGTCGGTGATCCGCTGCCGGGTCTTGACCAGTTCGGTTACAGACTCGATGCGTGAGTTCAGGAGTGCCTTGGCCTGGTTACGTGTCTGTTCAATATCGATGGTTGCCATGCGTCCAGCCTAGGCCGCCGATACGACCTATTACGGGCAAATTCCGTGCGCGCCGGTATCACCGGCCTTGCAGGAGTACTGACTTACCGAAACGGGCAGGCCAGAGACAAAGCGACGGAGCAAGCTATACACTTACACGGGTGTAAGTGGCTTGTCGCGCTCGACACTGGCGGTCGTGTGCGGCACACTTGTCAGTGTGGTCCCCGGGTTCGGGGTCGCTGCGCTGGGCCTTTGAAGGGATGGATTGAATGGCGGATGAGGGATTCGCTCACCGTTTCAATCTGTCGCGCCGGCGCCGGGAGAACACTCCGGCCGGTTCGAAGAAGCGCCGTGACTTGTGGGTTACTGTTGAAGAGGAAGCTGCGCTTGTCGCGAGGGCTGAGCGGGAGAAGGTTACCGTCCCGAACCTGCTGGTTACTTCGGCATTGTCCGAGACCCAGGAGACGACAACGGAACGGCGTGCCGCTATCGCGGAGCTGATGTCCCTCCACAATCTGCTGGCGCGTTCGTCGGTCAACATCAACCAGCTCGCACGGCAGGCGAATGCTACGAGCGAGTTCCCCGCCGAGGCGCGCGAAGCGTTGAAGCACCTCCGGTCAGTGGCGATGCGCATTGACCGCACCATTGAGGGGCTGATGTAGGGATGATCCCGAACATCACCCGTGGTTCGCGCATGGGCGGGCTCATGGTTTACCTTGCCTCGACGGACGCCAACAAGACCAAGAACGCACACAGCGATCCCCACCTGGTGGCAGGTGACGCTGCGATCATGGCGTGGTACGACGACGGTGTCCTGGACCGTGACGATGCGCTTGCTATTGCTAAGCATCTTGACCAGCCGCGCAGGGCATATGGCGTATCGGTTCAGATCAAGGACATGCAGTGGGATGCGGCCAAGAAGGAGCGCGTCCACGTCGGTTACAAGGACGCCAGCGTATGGCACTGCTCGCTGAGTCTGCGCGCCGAAGAGGGTGCACTGACGGACCAGCAGTGGGGCGATATCGCCAATGACTTCGTGGACTCCATGGGCTTCACCGAAACCAGCGGAAAGGCCCGCTGCCGGTGGGTTGCGGTCAACCACGGCACGAGCGAGAACGGCAACCACCACATCCACCTGGCCGTCTCCCTGGTCCGCGAGGACGGCACCAAGGCTTCCACGCACGGCGATTACAAGAAGGCGCAGGAATCGTGCCGTGAGCTGGAAGTTAAGTACGGGCTGGAACAGCTCTCGACCGTGCATTCGACCCGTGGTTACGACCGGGCCGAGAAAGCTACCGCGGTCCGGGACGAGCGGGAAATGCACCGGTCCTCTTTGGCTCGAAAAGTCCGTGCCAGCGCCAGCTCCTCGGCTACCGAAGGGGAGTTCGTCCGGCGCGCCCGGGACACCGGCATGCTGGTCCGTCCGCGCTACGCGAAGAACACCACCGTCGTCATTGTCGGGTACTCCGTAGCGGAGCGGCCCAAGCAGGGCGAGCGGCCTATCTGGTTCGGCGGCGGGACACTCGCGTCGGACCTGAAGCTGGGTGCTTTGCGTGAAGAGTGGATGGACTCACCGCACCTGGCGACCGAGGCCGCAGCGGAGTGGAACGCGGCGGCTCGCAACAGGCGCACCGTGTCCAGGACCGGCCCCGAGAACGCAACACCGCCGGCGGAAATGTGGGTGGAATACACCCGCAACGCGACCGCGCTGGTCGAACAGCTGCGCACACTGCCGCGGGACGATCATGCAACCTGGGCGAAAGCAGCGAGGGAAGTATCCGGCGCGTTCGCGGCATGGTCCCACCGGCTCGAACCTACCCCGGGTCCGTTGGCGGCCACCGCCGCCGAACTGTCCCGCACAGCCCAGCTCCGGGCGCCACGGCAGTACAGCAAGCCCGTCGCTTTGCCGTCCATTGCCGGCACTGCCATGTTGTTCATGGCGGCGTCCAGCAAGAGCAAAACGGCCGCCCAGTCGGCGCTGATGCTGCAGCTGGTGAACACTGCTTTCGCTATCCACGAGATGCACCAACAGTCCGGACGAACCCGTGAAGCGCAGCGGCTCCGGGCTGTCGTCACTGAGCAGCTGAAGCCGTTCGCGGCCAGCATGCCCCGGCCGGTCACCGTCGGTGCGCCGGAACAGGCAGCGGCCCCGAACTCCGTAGAACTTGGACTGCGTGGCATGGCGCCCATCCGTCCAGGGTCAGCGGTGCCGAGCACACCCACGCCGGCCAAAAACCGCCAGCACTCGGGCCGTGATTCCGGACCCGTACTTGACCGATAACGACCACCACCAACTGCAAGGGGAGCACGATGAGTGAATCAGACGGAATGGACGAATTTCTGGACGGCGGAATGCGGCAGTCCCTCATGATCGCGTCCCGCATTGCCGAGACGCTGGCCCGTCGCCGGCAGGAGTCCCAACGGCAGCAGGAACACCAGGATGCCCAGGCAGCGCACGAAGCGCAGGCCCGCCTCACGGCAGGCCGCAGTGCGGCACACGCGGCGCTGGCACCGGTAAACAAAGACCAATGGTGGGATAAGGCCCAGCCCCACGACATCGCCACGGCACACGCCGTCGCTGAAGGCTGGAAAGACTACGACCCGACCGCCCTCGCGGCCTCGGAAAAGATCCGGCAGGAAGTCCTCACCCGCTACGGCATCGACACCCGCGATGCCGGATATCTGGAGGCAGATATCCAGAATGCCGCCACGGACAAGGCCCGGCAGGACGCCCTGGAGCGCAGCCAGGAAGAGACGCGCACGGCGGCCGCCGAACACGAGGAGGCCATGGGTCTGCTCGCTGCCGCCCGCGCCGAAGAACTCCGCGCCCAGGCCGCGACACTGGCCCCGGAAATGGAACGCCACCAGGTGCCCGCGGAGTACCTTGCCAACGCGGAGCTGGCCCAGGCATTGCAGACTGCACACACCGCCAAGACCCCCGCAGCAGTGGCGGCCGCGGATGCCACCGTGCAGGAACGAATGTTCCTCATCGGCAAGGACGGCCTTAACGGTCCCGACATCGACCAGCTGCGCAAAGAAGCCTCCACAAACATCAACGGCGCCGGCGACTCCCACTTCGAGGATCCCGCGTTCGTCCAGGCCGCCAAAGACATGCACGAAGCCAGACTCCTGGCCGAGGGAGGCTTCACAGGCTCCGAACGGACGCCCGTGGAACAGCGGTACGAACGAGCCGAAAGGGAACTTTTCGCCCGCATGGAAAGCATCGGCCGTGAGATCGAGAACCGCGTCACCGGTAACGACAGCAGCCGGCTCAAAGACCAGGGCCTGAAAACGGAAAGTACGTCTGCCGCTGACTACGGCTCAGCGGAACGCCATGAAACTTTCGCCGCATCCCTGGCAACAACCGGAGCGAACGAAACCCAAGTCCGAGGGCGCGCCGCTGCGGAACGCAGCGAGGGCACACACCCCAGTGCAGCCGTCACCATGGGCAAAGGCGGAGCCAAAGCCAGGAAGAGACGCACAGGCGTGGCAGTGGGCTCCGAGAGGAGCAAAAGCGGCCCAGACCTGTAAGACAACACAAAAAAGGGGGGGACGACCAAGTGAACTGGTTCCCCTTTTGCGTGAAATCGTTGCCGAAGTTCCTGCCTCGGTGGATGACGCGTGTGACGAACCCGGTTCTGCCCAGCAGCGAATCGGCGGCTGGCATTTCTAACCCAAGTTGGACTATTCTGCGCCTTCTTCTGGCAAGCGGCCGCCGAGGCGGGTAGTGACCCTGCGGGCCGCGGCTGAGCATGCCTCGCCGAGGCTTTGCAGCCGCTCGCGGGAAACCCGGAACCGGGGGGCAGGGATGAGGACGGCGGCCACGATGTCGCCACGGTGGTCGTAGACGGGCGCGGCCACGCCGACGTCGTCGATGGATGATTCACCGTAGTTGATGGCCCAGCCACGAGCCGTCACATCCTTGAGCTTGATTTGGTAGCTATCCAGGCTGGCATCATCGAGTCCCGGGTAGGTGATCGCTCCGCTGCGCAGGAGTGTGCGGACCCGTTCGATTGGTTCGGCGGATAGGAAGACCTGCACGGAGGCGCTCATGGCGTCGGTGTATCGGGCTCCCAGCGGGGTGGTGTGCCGGATCTGGTGATGGCTGGCGATCTGTTCAACGCACATCGATTCCGTGCCGTTCCACACCATGAGTGCGCTGGTTTCGCCGGTCTGTTCGCTGAGTTCCCGCAGGACCGGGTAGGCCACACGCCGTTCCTCGAGTTCCGCGAGCAACGGGCCGGCAATGGCAATCAGGCCCAGACCGAGGCGGAATCGGCGCGTTTCCGGGTCCCGCTCTACGAGGTGTTCCTGTTCGAAGGTGGACAGGATCCGGGAAACGGTGCTCTTGTGCAGGCCGACGCGGTTGGCGATCTCGGTGACTCCAAGCAGTGGTTCGTCTGCGGTGAAGGTGCGGAGGACGGCGATGGCGTTGACGATGACGGAGGCGCCTTTGGTGTCGCCGTTGCCTGGGGTCTCGGGTTCTGGTGAGCTCATGGTGCTATCCATCATTCCCTAATGGAGGCCGAAAGCGGCGCCGCAACAGAGCGGCGCCGCGTTCAGGCCTTGGATCCCAGCTGGTCAGGCTCCGATGATGTTGTATTCCGGGCCGAACGGGAACTTGGTGATGTTCTCGGCCCCGTCCTCGCCGACCACCAGGATGTCGTGCTCGCGGTAGCCGCCGGCGCCGGGCTGGCCGTCCAGGACTGTGATCATGGGTTCCATGGAGACCACCATGCCGGGCTCGAGCACGGTGTCGATGTCCTCGCGGAGTTCCAGTCCGGCTTCGCGGCCGTAGTAGTGGCTGAGGACGCCGAAGGAGTGACCGTAGCCGAAGGTCCGGTTGGCCAGCAGCCCGTGGCCCACGTAGATCTCGTTCAGTTCGGCGGCGATGTCCTTGCAGACCGCGCCCGGCTTGATGAGTTCGAGGCCGCGCTTGTGGACTTCCACGTTGATGTTCCACAGCTCCAGGGAGCGGGCGTCGGGTTCGCCGTAGAACAGGGTGCGCTCCAGGGCCGTGTAGTAGCCGGAGGTCATGGGGAAGCAGTTCAGGGACAGGATGTCGTGTTCCTGGATCTTGCGGGTGGTGGCCCAGTTGTGGGCGCCGTCGGTGTTGATGCCGGACTGGAACCAGACCCAGGTGTCCCGGATTTCGGAATCCGGGAAGGTCCGGGCGATTTCGTGGACCATGGCTTCGGTGCCGATCAGGGCGACCTCGTATTCGGTGATCCCGGCGGTGATGGCGTTGCGAATGGCCTCGCCGCCCAGGTCACCGATGCGGGCGCCGTGCTTGATGACCTCGATCTCTTCGGCTGATTTGATCATCCGCTGGCGCATGGCTGCCTGGGCGACGTCGACCAGGGTGGCCGACTCAAAGGCGGCCTGGATCTTGTTGCGGTTGTCCAGCGGGAGCGAGTCATCTTCGACACCGATCCGGCGCGGGGAAATGCCGCGGGTGCGCAGCACCTCCTGGATGGCGAAGATGTAGTTGTCCCGGCGCCAGTCCGTGTAGACCACGTTGTCGCCGTAGCTGCGGCGCCACGGCATGCCGGCGTCGATGTTGGCCGTGACGGTCACGGTGTCGTCCTTGGTGACCACCATGGCGTAGGAGCGGCCGAAGTAGGTGAAAAGGAAGTCGGAGTAGTACTTGATGGAGTGGTAGCTCGTCAGGACGACGGCGTCCAGGCTCTTCTCGTCCATGATGCGGCGCAGGCCGGACAGCCGGCGCTCAAACTCGGCGTCTGAAAAGGTCAGCTTTTCCTTCTGTCCGTTGTGCAGGACTTTCAGTCGCTCCAGTTCGGAAATCGACGAGGCGTTCGCGGAGGTGGTGCTGGTCATGGTGGTGCCTTTCTTCGGTGCTGTGCTTTTCGTGAGGAAAGTTGTAGTGGGCTGGCTTATTCGTGGGTCAGTGGTTCTTTGCTGGTCTCACGGGAGAGTGCGACGGCGATCAGGGAGATGACTGCGGCCGCGACCAGGTAAAAGGCTGGAGCCAGGTCGTTGCCTGTGGTTGCGATCAGGAGGGTGGCCATGAAGGGTGCGGTTCCGCCGAAGAGCGCGTTGGAGAGGTTGAAGCTGACCGCGAAGCCGCTGTAGCGGACGCGGGTGGGGAACATTTCTGCCAGGAAGCTGGGGAGCGTGCCGTCATTGAGGGTGAGCATGGCCCCCAGCAGGATCTGGACGAGGACGATGACCAGGAAGTTTCCGGTGCCCAGCAGGGCAAAGGCGGGCACCGTCAGCACGATGAAGCTGATGGACGCGGCGATGAGAACCTTCTTGCGGCCGTAGCGGTCCGAGAGCATTCCGGTGAGGAAGATGAACCCGATGTACGTCAGTAGCGCGATGGTGGTTGCGAGGAAGGATTCGGTTGCCCCGAGGCCAAGCTCAGACGACAGGTAGGTCGGCATGTAGCTGAGGATCACGTAGAAGCCGACGGCGTTGAGCAGCACCGCGCCGACGGCCAGAAGCAGCTTCCGCCAGTGTTTCCGGAACAGACTGGACACGGGTGCCTTGGCGGCCTCGCCCTCGGCGGCCAGTTCGCGGAACACCGGCGTGTCTTCGAGCTTCGTGCGGATGTAGCGCCCGATCAGGCCCATCGGCGCCGCGAGCAGGAACGGCAGACGCCACCCCCAGCTTTGCATCGCTTCGGTGCTGAGCAGAGCGGTCAGGAGACCCGCGAGCAGAGAGCCGAGGAGCAGGCCGGCGGCGGTACTGGCCGGCACGACCGCGGCGTACAGGCCGCGCTTGTTGGCCGGGGCGTACTCCACCAGGAAGGCCGATGCGCCGGCATATTCACCGGAGGCGGAGAAACCCTGGGCGACGCGGATGATCAGCAGCAGGATCGGAGCCCAGATGCCGATCGAGTCGTAGCCAGGGATCAGTGCGATGCAGAACGTCGCTCCGGACATGATCAGGATGGACAGAGACAGGGCAGTTCGGCGCCCGACGCGGTCGCCGATATGGCCCCACACGAAGCCTCCGAGGGGCCGAACCAGGAACGAGATCGCGAACAGGGCGAAAGTCAGCAGCAGACCCGTCTGGGGATCGGATTCGGGGAAGAAGACCGCGGCGATGGTGACGGCCAGGTAGCCGTACACGGCGTAGTCAAACCACTCGACAAAATTGCCGATGAAGCTCGCAGCGACTACCCGGCGCCGGGTCTCCCTGCTGACCGCGGAGTGTTCCCCACCCGGGCCGGACCCGCCGGCCGGAGGTTGTGAGCCTGAGCCCGGAGCCCGCCGAGAGCTGGGATCCGGGATCGTTGACGCCTTGTTTGGTTCGTTACTCATATGTCCACCAATGAAAATTTGGGTTGCATTGAACGCAACGCTGTTGCATCAGATTAGGCGTGAGCTGAAACACAGTCAAGGGTCTAGTGGCGGACTGAAAAGAAATCTGACTACATGCAGGGACTACATGCAGGGCTGGAAGAAAAGTGATTGACGCAACACCACTGACGTTCTAGAGTTGCATCCAACGCAACACTGTTGCATTCGGCTATTAGTTTCCTTGAACCGAAAGAGGCCGCCATGACGGGCACCCTGAATGAACCCCTGGCCAGCGTCGACGTCGACGTCGCCCGGGCCATTGACCATGAACTGGAGCGCCAGCAGTCCACGCTCGAGATGATTGCCTCGGAGAATTTCGCCCCCGCCTCGGTCATGGAGGCGCAGGGCTCGGTCCTGACAAACAAGTACGCCGAGGGCTACCCCGGCAAGCGCTACTACGGCGGCTGCGAGCACGTTGACGTGATCGAACAGCTCGCGATCGACCGGATCAAGGCCCTGTTCGGTGCGGAAGCCGCGAACGTGCAGCCCCATTCGGGCGCCCAGGCCAACGCCGCCGCGATGTTTGCCCTGCTGGAACCGGGCGACACCATCATGGGACTCTCGCTTGCGCACGGCGGTCACCTCACCCACGGCATGCGCATCAACTTTTCCGGCAAGCTCTACAACGTCGTCCCCTACCATGTGCGCGAATCCGACATGACCGTGGACATGGCCGAGGTCGAGGCCCTGGCCCTGGAACACCGCCCCAAAATGATCGTGGCCGGCTGGTCCGCGTACACGCGCCAGCTCGACTTCGCGGAGTTCCGCCGGATCGCCGACGCCGTGGGCGCCTACCTCATGGTCGATATGGCTCACTTCGCCGGCCTCGTCGCCGCCGGGCTGCACCCGAACCCGGTGCCCTACGCCGACGTCGTCACCACCACCACGCACAAGACCCTGGGCGGCCCGCGCGGCGGCGTGATCCTCAGCCGTGAGTCCCTGGCGCGCAAGATTAACTCCGCCGTTTTTCCCGGCCAGCAGGGCGGGCCGCTGGAACACGTCATCGCCGCAAAGGCCGTGTCCTTTAAGATCGCCGCAAGCGATGAGTTCAAGGACCGGCAGCAACGCACCCTGGAAGGGGCCAAGATCCTGGCCGAGCGCCTGCTCGCACCGGACGTGGCCGAATATGGGATCTCCGTCGTGGGCGGCGGCACCGACGTGCACCTGGTCCTGGTGGACCTGCGCAACTCGGCGCTGGACGGGCAGCAGGGCGAGGACCGCCTGCACCGAATCGGCATCACGGTGAACCGCAACGCCGTCCCGTTCGACCCCGCCCGCCGATGGTCTCCTCCGGGTTGCGGATCGGCACCCCGGCCCTGGCCACGCGCGGCTTCGGCCGGCCGAATTCACCGAGGTTGCCGACATCATCGCCGAGGCCATTAAGGGCGAGCTCAGCGACGAGTCGGCCGTACTGCTCCGCGACCGGGTCACGGTCCTCGCCGAGAAATTTCCGCTTTACCCGAATCTTTCCGGAACTGCCGGAACCACCCCGAACGGAGTTGCACAATGAGCACGGAACAGCTTCCGGAGCACCCGGATTTCCTCTGGCGCAACCCGGAGCCCAAGTCCTCGTACGATGCCGTGATTGTCGGCGGCGGCGGGCACGGCCTGGCCACTGCCTACTTCCTGGCCAAGAACCACGGGATGACCAACATCGCCGTCCTGGAAAAGGGCTGGCTCGCCGGCGGCAACATGGCCCGGAACACCACGATCATCCGCTCCAACTACCTCTGGGACGAGAGTGCGGCGATTTACGAGCACGCCCTCAAGCTCTGGGAGATCCTGCCCGAGGAACTCGAGTACGACTTCCTGTTCAGCCAGCGCGGCGTGATGAACCTTGCCCACACTTTGGGCGACGTCCGCGAAAGCATGCGGCGCGTGGGGGCGAACAAGCTTAACGGCGTGGACGCCGAATGGCTGGACCCGAAGCAGGTCAAGGAACTCTGCCCCATCCTGAACATCAATGACAACATCCGCTATCCCGTTATGGGCGCGACCTACCAGCCGCGTGCCGGCATCGCCAAGCACGACCACGTCGCCTGGGCGTTCGCCCGCAAGTGCGACGAATTGGGCGTGGATATCATCCAGAACTGCGAAGTCACCGGCTTCGTCAAGGACGGCAACCGCGTCGTGGGCGTCAAGACCAGCCAAGGCACCATCAACACCGAAAAGGTGGGCCTGTGCGCGGCCGGGCACAGCTCGGTCCTGGCCGAAATGGCCGGATTCAAGCTCCCCATCCAGTCGCACCCGCTCCAGGCCCTGGTCTCCGAACTGCACGAACCGGTCCACCCACGGTGGTCATGTCCAACCACGTGCACGTCTACGTTTCCCAGGCGCACAAGGGCGAACTCGTGATGGGCGCCGGCGTTGATTCCTACAACGGCTACGGCCAGCGCGGCTCCTTCCACGTGATCGAGCACCAGATGGCAGCCGCCGTCGAACTCTTTCCGATCTTCGCCCGGGCCCACGTGCTCCGGACCTGGGGCGGGATCGTGGACACCACCCTGGACGCCTCCCCATCGTGGGCACCACGCCGGTGGAGAACATGTTCGTCAACTGCGGCTGGGGAACCGGCGGCTTCAAGGGCACCCCGGCGGCCGGGCTGACCTTCGCGCACACCATCGCCACGGGCACACCGCACCAGCTGAACAAGCCGTTCGCACTGGAACGCTTCGAAACCGGAGCCCTCATCGACGAACACGGCGCAGCCGCCGTCGCCCACTAGCCGCCGCCCCTAGAAAGAAGACGCACATGCTGCTTATCTCATGCCCCAACTGCGGCTCTCGCGACGAGACCGAGTTCCACTACGGCGGCCAGGCCCACGTCAAGTACCCGGAGAACCCGAACGGCCTGGACGACAAGGAATGGGCCCAGTACCTTTTCTACCGCGAGAACCCCAAAGGCATTTTCGCCGAACGCTGGCTGCACAGCACCGGCTGCCGCCAGTGGTTCAACATGCTCCGCGACACGCTCACCTACGACATCCAGGCCATCTACCCGATGGGCGCGACCCGGCCCGATGTGACGGTCCCGGCCGCCGCCGAATCCGGCACTGCCAGCACCGCTGCTGACAGCACCACCACCGGGGGTTCCGCGCCCAGCATCTCGGCGACCAGCATCGCCCCGGCCGCACCACCCGCCAGCACCACCGCCCCGAAGGGAGCAACCAAGTGACTTCCCAGAACGCCCGCCTCGCCGGCGGCGGACGAATCGACCGCACCATCTCCTGGCGTTTCACCGTGGACGGCGAGGAATTCACGGGCCACCCAGGCGACACCCTCGCCTCGGCCCTGATCGCGAACGGCCGCATCGCCGTCGGCAACTCGCTCTACGAGGGCCGGGCCCGCGGCATCATGTCCGCCGGCGTGGAGGAATCCAACGCCATGGTCAGAATTGCTCCGCGCTTCCCCGGCGACGTTGCCGAGTCCATGCTCCCCGCGACCACGGTCACCCTGGTGGACGGCCTGAAGGCAGAATTCCTCAACGGCCTGGGCAAGCTGGACCCGGAGGAGGACCGCGCCGAGTACGACAAGAAGTACGTCCACACCGACGTCCTGGTGATCGGCGGCGGCCCCGCCGGCCTCGCGGCGGCCCGGGAGGCCGTCCGCACCGGCGCCCGCGTGATCCTCATGGACGACCAGCCCGAACTGGGCGGATCCCTCCTTTCCGGCTCCACCGCACCTGAGTTGGCTGAGACCATCGAAGGCAAGCCGGCGCTGGAATGGGTAGCGGACGTGGAAGCGGAACTCGTCTCGGGAGCCGAAACCACCGTCCTGAACAGGACATCCGCCTTCGGCGCCTACGACGCCAACTACGTCATCGCGGTCCAGAACCGTACCGACCACCTGTCCAGCCCGGCCGCCCCCGGCGTGTCCCGGCAGCGGATCTGGCATGTCCGCGCCAACCAGGTGGTGGTTGCCCCCGGAGCCCACGAACGCCCGCTGGTCTTCGAGAACAACGACCGCCCCGGCATCATCCTGGCCTCGGCCGTCCGCAGTTATCTCAACCGTTACGCCGTTGCCGCGGGGCAGCGCGTAGTCATCAGCACCACCAATGACAGCGCCTACGCCCTGGCGGCGGACCTCCGCGCCGCCGGCGTCAAGCTTGAGGCCGTCGTTGACGCCCGCCCGCAGCTGACCGCAGTTGCTGCGGCCGCCGTCGAAGCAGGCACCCGGGTGCTGACCGGCAGCGCCGTTGCCAACACCAGCGCCTCGGACTCCGGCGACGGCCGGCTCGACGCCGTCACCGTCCGCAGCATCAACGACGACGGCGAACTCACCTCCGGCGTCGAAGAAATCGCCTGCGATCTGCTGGCAGTTTCCGGTGGCTGGAGCCCGCTGGTCCATCTCCACTCCCAGCGCCAGGGCAAGCTGCGCTGGGACGACGAGCTCGCCGCTTTCGTGCCGAGCACGGTGGTCCCGAACCAGCAGACCATTGGCTCCGGCCGCGGCAGCTTCGAACTCGGGGACTGCCTGGCCGAGGGCATCTCCGCCGGAGCGGCGGCCGCCGCCGCCGCAGGCTTCAGCCCTGAAAATTCCGACGCAGTCGTCGATCCGCTGGTCTTTTCGGAGCCGAAGGCCTCCGCCCCGACCCGGCAGCTGTGGCTGGTCCCGGGCCAGGAAGGCACGCCGGATGACTGGCACCACCACTTCGTGGACTTCCAGCGTGACCAGTCTGTGGCGGACGTGCTGCGCTCCACCGGAGCCGGCATGCGGTCCGTGGAACACATCAAGCGCTACACCTCCATCAGCACCGCCAATGACCAGGGCAAGACCTCCGGCGTCAACGCGATCGGCGTCATCGCCGCCGCGCTCCGCCAGGCAGGGGAAGCATCGCGGGGGATCGGCGACATCGGCACCACCACCTACCGGGCACCGTTCACCCCGGTGGCGTTCGCGGCACTCGCGGGACGCCAGCGCGGCGAACTGTTCGACCCCGCCCGCGTCACCTCGGTCCACCCGTGGCACGTCGCCCAGGGTGCCCTGTTCGAGGACGTCGGGCAGTGGAAGCGCCCCTGGTACTACCCGCAGGCGGGGGAGGACATGGACGCCGCAGTGCTGCGCGAATGCGCCGCCGTCCGCGACTCCGTGGGCTTCATGGACGCCACCACGCTGGGCAAGATCGAAATCCGCGGCAAGGACGCCGGTGAGTTCCTCAACCGGATCTACACCAACGCGTTCAAGAAGCTCGCCCCGGGTTCCGCCCGCTACGGCGTGATGTGCATGGCAGACGGCATGATTTTCGACGACGGCGTGACCCTGCGTCTCGACGAGGACCGCTACTTCATGACCACCACCACCGGCGGCGCCGCCAAGGTGCTCGACTGGCTGGAGGAATGGCTGCAGACCGAATGGCCTGAACTGGACGTGCACTGCACCTCGGTGACCGAACAGTGGAGCACCATCGCCGTCGTCGGACCCAAATCCCGCGCCGTACTCGCAAAGGTGGCCCCGCAGCTTGCCGCCGACGGCGGGCTGGAAGCGGAAGCCTTCCCGTTCATGACCTTCCGCGAAACCACCCTCGCCTCGGGCGTGCAGGCCCGGGTCTGCCGGATCTCGTTCTCCGGCGAACTTGCCTACGAGATCAACGTTCCGTCCTGGTACGGGCTGAACACCTGGGAAGCCGTGGCCGCCGCAGGGGCCGAATTCAACATCACGCCCTACGGCACCGAAACCATGCACGTGCTGCGTGCCGAGAAGGGTTACCCGATCGTCGGGCAGGACACCGACGGGACCGTGACCCCGCAGGACGCCGGCATGGAATGGGTGGTTTCCAAGGTCAAGGACTTCATCGGCAAACGCTCCTACGCCCGCGCCGATGCCAAGCGCGAGGACCGCCGGCACCTGGTCAGCGTCCTTCCCGTGGACAAGACGCTCCGGCTGCCCGAAGGCACCCAGCTTGTGGAAAAGGGCATCCCCACCAGCCCCGCCTACGGCCCCGTCCCCATGGAGGGCTTCGTGACCTCGAGCTACCACAGTGCCGCCCTTGGCCGTTCCTTTGGGCTGGCACTGATCAAGAATGGCCGCAACCGCATCGGTGAGACCCTCGTGGCCGCCGCCGGCGACCAGCTGGTTGATGTCGTTATCGCAGAAACCGTACTTTTTGACCCCGAAGGGACCCGCAAAGATGGCTAATACAGCAGCACTGACAGGTATCAATGGACTCCGGGACATCCGCCGCAGCCCCGCCTCCCACCTGACCGAAGCGCTGGCGGCCGGCTCCGTCCCGGGCAAGGCCGTCCTCAACGAAGGCCCGTTCCAGACCATGGCCGGAATCCGCGTGGACCCCCGCTCCGGGGGAGGAACACGGATCGCAGCCGTGACCGGCGGACTGCCGGCACGCTGCGGCGAAGTGACCGGCACGGACAGCATCAGCGTCCTCTGGCTCGGACCGTCCGAGTTCATGGCAGTGGCACCGGAAGCTGCCCACGATTCCTTGGGCGGCAGCCTCATCGGCTCCCTCGTGGAAGCACTGGGCGACGCCCCGGGCCAGGTGGTGGACCTCTCCGCCAACCGCACCACGTTCGAGCTCTCAGGCCCCCGCGCCCGGGCAGCCCTGGAAAAGGGCTGCGCCCTTGACCTGCACCCCCGCAGCTTCACCCCGGGAACGGCGCTGACCACCGAGGTCGGCAACATCCCGGTGTTGCTGCAGAAGACCGGGGAGGACAGCTTCCGGCTCTTCCCGCGGGCATCCTTCGCGGAGTTCCTCGGACGCTGGCTCCTCGACGCCATGCGCGAATACGCGTCCCCCGAGGTCCCCTGATGGCGCTCAGCGTCCTGGACCTGTTCTCTGTTGGCATCGGGCCGTCCTCTTCCCACACGGTCGGCCCGATGCGGGCGGCCAAACGGTTCGCCGACGGACTTAAAAGCGACGGACAGCTGAGCTCCACCACGAGGGTGCAGGCCGAACTGTTCGGCTCCCTCGGCGCCACCGGCCGGGGCCACGGTTCAGACAAGGCCGTGGTGCTGGGCCTCCAGGGCCAGGACCCGGACACGGTGGACACAGGAACCGCCGATGACCAGGTGGCGGCCGCTGCCCTGGATGCCGAACTCCGGATCGGCGGGAACCACCGGGTGGACTTCAACTGGGACGAGGACGTGTTGCTGCACCGCCGCAAGTCCCTGCCGGCCCACCCCAACGGCATGACCTTCCGGGCCCTGGACCACACCGGCGCCGTTCTCAAGGAGCGCAGCTACTACTCGATTGGAGGCGGCTTCGTTGTTGACGGCGACGCCGACGCGGGCGACCAGGTGGTGGCAGACGACACTGTGCTGCCCTATCCCTTCACCACAGCCGACGAACTCCTGGACATCTGTCAGCGGGAGAGCATGTCCATCTCCGACGTGATGCTCGCCAACGAACTCGTCTGGCGCAGCGAAGCCGAACTCAGGGACAGGCTCCTGGCCCTGTGGGCGGTCATGCGCCAGTGCGTGGAGAACGGCTGCGCGGCCGAGGGAATCCTGCCCGGCGGGCTGAACGTCAAGCGGCGCGCCCCATCCCTGTTCCGGACGCTGGCAGCATCCGCCGTCAGCGCCGAGACGGACGCCCGGAACCCCTCACCGGTCCAGGTGCCCGCCGACCCGCTGCTCGCCATGGAATGGGTGAACCTGTTCGCCCTGGCAGTCAATGAGGAAAACGCCGCCGGCGGCCGCATCGTCACCGCCCCCACCAACGGTGCCGCCGGGATCGTGCCGGCGGTGCTGCACTACTACGTCAAGTTCGTCCCCGGGGCCGACGACGACGGCGTCGTCCGCTTCCTGCTGACGGCCGCCGCCGTCGGGATCCTCTTCAAGATCAATGCCTCCATCTCCGGCGCGGAAGTCGGCTGCCAGGGCGAAGTCGGATCGGCCTGCTCCATGGCGGCGGCCGGGCTGTGCGAAGTCCTGGGCGGCACCCCCGCGCAGGTGGAAAACGCCGCCGAAGTCGGAATCGAACACAACCTCGGGCTGACCTGCGACCCCGTCGGCGGACTGGTGCAGATCCCCTGCATCGAACGCAATGCCATTGCCAGCGTCAAGGCCATCAACGCCGCCCGCCTGTGCCTGCACGGCGACGGCAGCCACAAAGTGTCGCTGGATAAAGCCATCAAAACCATGCGCGAAACAGGAGCGGACATGAAAACCAAGTACAAGGAAACCTCCCGCGGAGGCCTCGCCGTGAACGTCATCGAATGTTGAGCCATGATGGCCATTTAGTCGGGATCCCGCCGCGGCAAGGGGCAGGCGTGCGGCGTGCAGGGAACCATGGAGTTCCACGTGCGGTGGTGCCAAGCGAGCGGCGGCGCCGTTTCCGGGATGCCGCTTCGGATCAACAACTTTGCGAGGATGCCTCATGACCGCTCTGCACTCCATTCCCCTTACCCTTATCGACGGAACGGACGCTGACTTCGGCCGCTTCAAGGGGGAGGTGGTACTGGTGGTGAACGTCGCGTCCCATTGCGGACACACGCCGCAGTACGCAGGACTAGAGGCGCTGCACAACAAGTTCCGGGAGCAGGGATTCGCGGTGCTGGGGATCCCGTGCAATCAGTTTGCCGGGCAGGAGCCCGGGGCCGACGCCGAGATTGCCGAGTTCTGCGAACGCAACTTCGGTGTGACGTTCCCGATGACTGCCAAGGCAGACGTCCATGGCGAGGACCAGCACCCGCTCTACGCGGAACTAACCAAGTTCAGAAATCCCGATCTTCCGGAGCAGGTGCAGTGGAATTTCGAGAAGTTTCTAGTGAACCGCGACGGTGGGGTTGTAGCGCGCTTTGCCTCGACGATGGCTCCTGAATCACCCGAAGTCATTGGCTCCGTGCAGGGGGCCCTCGCATGACACGGATTGACGCCGCACCATCGCCAGTGTGAAGGCCATCAACGCCGCCGGCCTGTGCCTGCAGGGGTACGGCAGCCACAAAGTATCGCTGGACAAAGCGATCAAGACCATGCGTGAGACAGGAGCGGACATGAAGACCAAGTACAAGGAAACCTCCCGCGGAGGCCTGGCCGTGAACGTGATCGAGTGCTGACCCGTGGATACCTTGAATAGCACGGCCGCTGACTTCGTTCTGACCCTCGATTGCCCGGAGACCCGGGGAATCGTGCACGCTGTGTCCGGATTCCTGCTGGAAGAGGGCTGCGACATCCTGGAGAGCAAGCAATTCGATTCCCAGGACGACGGCCATTTCTTCATGCGGCTCCACTTTGCCTCGTCCGGGGACTCCCCCGGCGGGCCGGCCACCCTCGAATCGCTCCGGGAGGCTTTCGGTCCCGTGGCCGAAAGGTTTGGTATGCAGTGGCACCTGCGGGCCGCGGGGACGAAATGCCGGGTCCTGATCATGGTGTCCAAATTCGAGCACTGCCTCAACGACTTGCTGTTCCGCGCCCGTATCGGCGAGCTGCCCATCGATATTGTCGGGGTCGTCTCGAACCATCCGGACCACCGCGGGATCGTGGAATGGCACGGCATCCCCTTCTTCGACGTGCCCGTCACGGCCGACACTAAGCCGGCGGCCGAGGAGAGCCTGATGGAACTCGTCGACCGGCTCGACGTCGAACTGGTGGTGTTGGCCCGTTACATGCAGGTCCTCAGCGACGATCTCACCCGCCGCCTGGACGGCCGCGCCATTAACATCCACCACTCTTTCCTGCCCAGCTTCAAGGGCGCCAAGCCCTACCATCAGGCACACGCCCGCGGCGTGAAGACCGTCGGCGCCACCGCCCACTACGTCAACGCGGAGCTCGATGAGGGACCGATCATCTCCCAGCAGGTGGTGGAGGTGGACCACACCTACACCGCCGAGGACCTCGTCGCCGCCGGACGGGACACCGAGCGCAAAGCACTGTCCAACGCCGTCCGCTGGCACTGCGAGGGACGCGTCTTCCTCCAGGGCAACCGGACCGTCGTGCTGAAGTAGCCTCCTATCCAACCAGGAGTCGGCCGCGACCGTGGCAGCATCCCGCACCTATCACCACCCACAACTACGAAAGAGACATCCAGTGAATCAGCCACTTTCCCGGGTTACGGGCAGCAACCACGTCAAGCGGGGCATGGCGGAGATGCTCAAGGGCGGCGTCATCATGGACGTCGTCAACGTTGAGCAGGCCCGCATCGCTGAGGATGCCGGAGCCGTGGCAGTCATGGCCCTCGAGCGCGTTCCCGCCGACATCCGCGCCCAGGGCGGCGTGTCCCGCATGTCCGATCCGGACATGATCGAGGCGATCATCGCCGCCGTGTCCATCCCGGTCATGGCCAAGGTTCGGATCGGCCACTTCGTCGAGGCCCAGGTCATCCAGACCCTCGGCGTGGATTACATCGACGAGTCCGAGGTCCTGACCCCGGCCGACTACGCGAACCACATCGACAAGTGGAACTTCACCATTCCCTTCGTCTGCGGCGCCACCAACCTCGGTGAGGCGCTGCGCCGCATCAACGAGGGTGCGGCGATGATCCGCTCCAAGGGCGAGGCCGGCACCGGCGACGTCTCCAACGCCACCACCCACATGCGCCAGATCCGGGCCGAGATCAAGAAGCTCGCCGGCATGGCCGAGGACGAGCTCTACGTCGCCGCCAAGGAACTGCAGGCCCCGTACGAACTCGGGGCGCTTCAGAAAACGGAAAAAATACCACGCTAAGCCTTGGAAGGTGATCGTAGGGGCCTGAGTTTGCCCGTGCCGATCCTGTGCGGCCTGCAGGACAATGAGGTGAGACACCAGATTTCCGCCCGCCTCGGCGGTGGCCAGCGGCGGTTTTCCGTTTAGCTCGCGGCGGGCAGTGCGTCCGGGATCCGCGGCTTGGTGTTTCCTGCGAAGGTGAACCTGGCGTCGTCGCCTTCGTCGTCCACGTCCACCACCACGATGTCGCCTGCGTGCAGCTCGCCGAAGAGTATCTTCTCGGAGAGCTGGTCCTCGATTTCGCGCTGGATGGTGCGGCGCAGCGGCCGGGCACCCATTGCGGGATCGTAGCCGCGGGTTGCCAGGAGCACCTTGGCCGCGGGCGTGAGCTCGATGCCCATGTCCTTGTCCGCAAGGCGCTGCTCCAGCCGGCCCACGAACATGTCCACGATCTGGATGATCTCGTCCTGGGTCAGCTGGGGGAAGACGATGACGTCGTCAACCCGGTTCAGGAACTCGGGGCGGAAGTGGGTCTTGAGCTCCTCCGTGACGCGGGCGCGCATCCGGTTGTAGCCGGTCTGGGTGTCCGTGCCGGACTGGAAGCCGGTGGCCACGCTCTTGGAGATGTCGCGGGTGCCGAGGTTGGTGGTCATGATGATCACGGTGTTCTTGAAGTCCACCACCCGGCCATGGCTGTCGGTCAGGCGGCCGTCTTCCATGATCTGCAGGAGTGAGTTGAAGAGGTCCGCGTGGGCCTTCTCGACTTCGTCGAAGAGCACCACGGAGAACGGACGGCGCCGGACCTTTTCGGTCAGCTGCCCGCCCTCGTCGTACCCGACGTAGCCCGGAGGGGCACCGAAGAGACGCGACACCGTGTGCTTCTCCGAGTACTCGGACATGTCCAGGGTGATCAAGGCGTCCTCCTCGCCGAACAGGAACTCGGCCAAGGCCTTGGCCAGCTCGGTCTTGCCGACGCCCGTGGGCCCGGCGAAGATGAACGACCCGCCCGGACGCTTCGGGTCCTTCAGGCCTGCACGGGTGCGGCGGATGGCCCGCGAGACCGACTTTATCGCCTCCTCCTGGCCCACAACACGCTGGTGCAGCTCGTCTTCCATCCTCAGCAGACGGCTGGACTCCTCCTCGGTGAGCTTGAAGACCGGAATGCCGGTGGAGTTCGCCAGCACCTCCGCGATCAGGTCCTCATCTACCTCGGAGATGTCGTCCATGCCGCCGGTCTTCCAGTGGCGTTCCTTCTCTCTGTGCACGGCGACGAGCTTCTGCTCCTCGTCGCGCAGCGCCGCGGCACCCTCGTAGTCTTCCGCATCCAACGCGGACTCCTTCGCCAGCTTCATCGCGGCGATGCGCTCGTCCATGACCTTGAGCTCCGGCGGGGCGGTCATCCGGCGGATGCGTAGCCGTGCACCGGCCTCGTCGATCAGGTCGATCGCCTTGTCCGGCAGGAACCGGTCCGAGATGTAACGCGCCGAGAGGGTCGCCGCAGCGACCAGCGCGCCGTCGGTGATGGTGACGCGGTGGTGCGCCTCGTACCGGTCACGCAGGCCCTTGAGGATCTCGATGGTGTCAGCCACGGAGGGTTCCTTGACCTGGATCGGCTGGAAGCGCCGCTCCAGCGCGGCGTCCTTCTCCACATACTTGCGGTAGTCATCCAGCGTGGTCGCACCGATGGTCTGGAGCTCGCCCCGGGCCAGCAGCGGCTTCAGGATCGAGGCCGCATCGATGGCACCCTCGGCCGCACCGGCACCCACGAGGGTGTGGATCTCATCAATGAACAAAAGAATGTCGCCGCGGGTGCGGATCTCCTTGAGGACCTTCTTCAGCCGCTCTTCGAAGTCACCGCGGTAGCGGGAACCTGCGACCACGGAGCCGAGGTCCAGGGTGTACAGCTGCTTGTCCTTGAGAGTCTCGGGCGCGTCGCCGCGGACAATCGCCTGGGCCAGGCCCTCGACGACGGCGGTCTTGCCGACGCCGGGCTCACCGATCAGCACCGGGTTGTTCTTGGTGCGGCGGGACAGGACCTGCATGACGCGTTCCATCTCGGATTCGCGCCCGATCACCGGGTCCAGCTTGTTCTCCCGCGCAGCCTGGGTCAGGTTGCGGCCGAACTGGTCCAGGACCACGGAACCGGCGGGAGTCGCTTCGGCCTGGCCCGGGCCTAAGTCTGCGCCGGTGGTTTCCTTGCCCTGGTAGCCGGAGAGCAGCTGGATGACCTGCTGACGGACGCGGTTGACGTCCGCGCCGAGTTTGACCAGCACCTGGGCGGCAACACCTTCACCCTCGTGGATGAGGCCGAGCAGGATGTGCTCCGTGCCGATGTAGTTGTGGCCCAGCTGAAGGGCCTCGCGCAGCGAGAGCTCCAGCACTTTCTTGGCGCGCGGGGTGAAGGGGATGTGGCCGGGCTGGGACTGCTGGCCCTGGCCGATGATCTCCTGCACCTGCTCCCGGACACCCTCAAGTGAGATGTCCAGGGATTCAAGGGCCTTGGCGGCAACGCCTTCACCCTCGTGGATCAGACCCAGAAGGATGTGTTCGGTACCGATGTAATTGTGGTTCAGCAGTCGGGCCTCTTCCTGGGCCAGCACCATTACACGTCGGGCACGGTCGGTAAATCGCTCAAACATTTCGCCACACTCCTGGCTGCCGCCTACCTTGATGCTACGTCGCCTCAGGCCCCCTTGGGGGTGTTCGCGGCAGGCAGGATATTACAGAGCCAGATTCATGTGACCTTCCCGGGTAAGGGGCAGGCCTTCACACCGCTATCTGGCGAGCCACAGCAAGTGACCTCCGCCGCAATGACACCTCCTGTAGTGTGCGCGCACCAATGCGGAACCGCAGCGAATCGGTTCCAGCATCGACTCTTAAGATGCAATGGGCCCAAGCAGCGCATCCGATGCCCGAAGGAGAAAGCGGCTAAAGCACGGCAGGAACCTCCCGGAGCATTCGCCGGCGGGATGCGTCCGGCAGGTAGCAACGGTTCCCTCGTCGGCGCCGACTGCCACGACGACGGCGATGTCACCACTGGACTCTGCTGTAACTGTGGTTTCGGCACCGCCCCCAAGCGAGGACTTCATCGGGCACTACAATCACCACAGGCCCCACACGGCACTCAAAGGCGCCTCACCCACCAAACGCGTCACCAACGTACCGGGTTAGTACATCTGGGCGGGCAGCTTCTAAAGCGCCAGGCGGTGGTAGGCGGAAGCAAAATGTATGAGCGGGTCCGGTATCTCCGACCCCGGAGCGTCACCGCCCAACGCAACTACCTCTCCTACGACGAGCAGATGTGTAGCCGCCGGATGGATGGCAACCGTTCTCAGCTCGAAGTACGCGATCGATCCGTCGAGGATCACCGATCCGGTGGCCGGGCCACGGCGGTACGGGACCTGGGCCAGCAGGCCCTCAACCGGGGTCCCTGGACTGGCCAGCCAGTCCGCTGCGCCTTGGTGCTTGCTGCGCAGCAGACTCAACGCCCATGTACCCGTCGCGGCGACCGCTTCGCCGATGCGTGAGCCCGCGTAGAGGCTGACCAGCATCGTAGGAGGGTCATAGGAGACGGAGAGAAAAGCAGTCACCGTTGCCGCGTAGTCGCGCTTGCGCAGGGATGTGGAAACCACAGCGACGCCGGCGGAGATGTCCGCGCTGAGCACGCGGTACAGATCGATGTCCGCCTGGGAAGGCTGTCCGCCGTCAAGGCGGTGCGCGTCCAACGTCCCCGGACTCTCCATAAAGTACATCGTTTCACGCGCCGAACCATAGGAGTGCGGTTATTCCCTGCACTGGAGATCCCCGCATCAACCTTCTGCGTTGAGCGCCGCTTTTCCCCGTGGCCCCATCGTGGGACCATGCCTGCATGAGCGGAAGTGAAAACAATGGTCCGGCGCCCCCCGCCACTGATGGAGCGGGAAGGAATGACCGGGCGCCGGCAAGCAGAGAACATCAGGCAGCGCCGCCCACCCAGGGGATGCGCACCGTGGGCCAGCGTCGCCGGGATGCGGAACAGAAGCTTGAGGAGCATCAGCAGGAGGCCCGCCACAAGACCAAAGCCGAAGACGGCCCCGAGGAACCCCCGGCGAGCCAGTAACGGCCTTTGAGCGGCCTGAGGCGGGCTTTTCGTCAACGGTGCGTCGGCGCTTGAGGAACCGAAGCGAGGAAGTCCAGGCATTGATCGGCCCCGGACTCATGGCCTGAACGTTCGTAACCGCATACGGTGAACGGCGGCACGTCCTTCAAACCTTGCCGGGAGCAGACAACGACCGCGGCCGGAGGAGTCCTGCCGAAGCGGCCACCCACAGCCCGCCGCGCGGCGGACGACCCTCCCCGGCGTGGGGTGGGTGCATTGCCCGCGGGCGGGGTCTACGTTCGGGGTTTTTACAAGGAGTTTCGACCAGACTTGCCCCGTCCTGATGTTGCACGGTGTCCGCGCACTTCGGGTCTGGTCACCGGGCGCGGCCCCCAGCATTGCCGGGCCCGGTGACTATCCTGGCAGCAGCGCCCGGCCGGTGACGGCCCTGCTGCGCGGCTGCTCACAGGCAGGTGTGAGACCTTATCGATCCGGGACGGCAGCGGCACAGCGAAGCGCCTGAGAACCGCCATCGGTGAGTCAGATGCGTTTCACGGAGTGCCGCGTCGGTGCCCTTGACGGCGCATCAGGAACAGTCAACCAACCCGATGCTGTGTCCATGTCAATCTCATCCGGGTTACTGGAAACGGAAAAAATCCCACGCTAAGCCCTGCCCCGACTCGGCACCCAGGGCTGGTGCAAAGTCGTGTGCAGGGTTGTGGCGCTGATGCCGGCATGCCCGGCGCAAGTGCTCTTAATACAGGGGAACCGCCGGTAAACAGGTGATCGTTCAAAACCGCCGTTCAACAGGCGTTCCGTCATGACGTCTTCGCCCATCCAGACCCTTGTTGGCCGGCTGGCGACAATGGACCCGGGCGTCACGCTGGCCACGCTGCTGGACGCGCTCTCCTGCGTTCCGGACCCACACAAGCTCTTGGGCCTTGGCACTGTCCTGACGACGACGACGAGGGCTGGGCGGGTAGGCTCGACGGCCGTTGCCGAGCAATGGCACATCGGTGGAGTGTCTTGCAAAGCTTTTACTTGTTGAGACATCCGATCCGACCCCAGGAAGACAGGGCACTTGTCATTTTCAATACCCGCCTGCACGATGGCCCGTGTGTTCTCGGGGTTGTGCAGGCGAGTGTTGAGCACTGATTTTTCAGTACCCCTCTGCACTAACGTCGTTTCTGCTTGATACTCCTCTGCACAACAGCGAGGTAGTGGAGTGGACGCGGAATCTTTGCGCATCGGTGAGGGGCGATTCAGGCGGCCCGGGAAGATCCGAGGCGCAGGCTCTCTATAACTGGCTCTTCAAGGTTCCCGGGGAAATAGGTTCGTGTTGTAGCTAGAAGAGGACTCGTGGTCCTGCTGGGATGAGTGTTACTACGCATTCAACCTGAACAGGAACCACGAGCCTTGTTAGAGCCTACTGGGGCTGGCCATGATGCTGCCAGCATGATCTTCAACCTGCCCGATTACCGTGTCACCGGCACGGTCGTACTCCCGGACGGGGCACGTCATGTCACGGTGGAGTCCACCTTCCCGCCAGGCTGTCCGAGCTGCGGGGTGATCGCTTCGCGGGTGAAGGAACGCCGGTGCCAGCGGCTGCGTGACATCCCGGTTGCCGGCGCGGTGGTGCTCCTCTGGGACAAGCGGCGCTGGTTCTGTGATGAGTACCTGTGTGAGCGGAAATCGTTCTGTGAGGCGACGCCGCAGGTGCCGCGCCGGGCACGGTCGACACGGCGGCTGCGCGAGACCGTACTGGATGCGGTCATAGATTCAGGCCGGGCCGTGTCTGAGACCGCCATGGCATTCGGGATCTCGTGGTGGCTGGTCCAGCAGGTCATCGGCGACGCCGCTCTCCGGCTGCCGGATGTGGACCTTCTCATGCCCAGGATGCTGGGCATCGATGAGCACCGCTACCGTTCTGTGCGGTTCTTCCAGGACCCGGGCACGAAGGTCTGGACCCGGTACGAGCCGTGGATGACAACGATCGTTGACCTGGACACCGGCCAGGTCCTGGGCATCGTGGACGGACGCGACCACAAGGGCGTCGGAGACTGGCTCTTCGCCCGGCCGCTGCACTGGCGGCTCGGCGTGCAGGTCGTCGCGATCGACCCGTCCGCGGCGTTCCGGAAAGCACTGCGGATGTGGCTTCCACGCTCGGCGGTGTCGGTAGATCTGTTCCACGTGACGATGCTGGCCAACGACATGCTCACGACCGTCCGTCAGGGCCTGTCACAACAGGTTCGGGGCCGGCGGGGCAGGGCCACTGACCCGGCGTGGGCGAATCGGATGCTGCTGCTGAAGGCCGATGAGAAACTCTCAGAACGTGCCCGGCATCGCCTTGCAGGCGTGTTCGCCGCTGATGATCCCACTGGCAGCCTTCAGGCCGCGTGGCAGGTCAAGGAACAACTCCGCACGCTGCTGAACACAGGCTCCCTCGAAGACGCCGCAGCGGCGAAGTCTGCCCTGGCGGACCTGGTCGAACGGGCGGCGATGCCAGAAACCAACAGGCTCTACCGGACTATCTGCCGGTGGTGGGCCGAGATCGAAGTCCTCATCGTCACCGGAGCCACAACAGCCAAGGTCGAGGCCAATAACACCGCCATCAAGCACATCAAACGAACCGCACGAGGCTATCGAAACCCGGACAACTACAAATCGCGTATCCTCTTGAGAAGTGCAGCCCGGATGGCAGCATGAGCAATCATCTCAGCAGACCATTCCCCGGGAACCTCGAAGAGCCCTATAACTTCGCCCTCATCAGGTGCCGGGACACCGGATCTGCGACCCGGCTACGGGCAGACTTCTCCGGCCTCGGCATTCCTCCGGAAGGCCTGTCACATATCGACGACCGCGTATCCTTTGCATGACTTAGGATAAGTAACGGGTAAAGTGACAATTCTCAGATTCGGTTATGTTTCGATTCCTGTTGTCACTTAAACGAACGTATAAATAACAAGGAGAACTGCCGTGCTCGTCGGATACATGCGCGTCTCCAAAGCCGACGGGTCCCAGACCACGGACCTGCAGCGCGACGCACTCCTGGCCGCCGGCATCAACGCTGACTCCCTCTACGAAGACCGGGCTTCCGGGAAGAAGGATGACCGGCCCCAGTTGGCCGCCTGCCTCAAAGCCCTGCGCCACGGCGACACCCTCATGGTCTGGAAGCTCGACCGGCTCGGCCGGGACCTGCGACATCTGGTCAACATCGTCCACGACCTGACCGAACGCGGTATCGGGCTCAAGGTCCTCACCGGGCAGGGCGCTGCGATCGACACCACCACGGCCTCCGGGAAGCTCGTCTTCGGAATCTTCGCTGCCCTCGCCGAGTTCGAACGTGAACTGATCTCCGAGCGCACCCTCGCCGGGCTCGCTTCCGCCCGCGCCCGGGGCCGTAGCGGAGGCCGCCCGTACAAGATGACCCCCGCGAAGCTCCGGCTCGCCATGGCGTCCATGGGCAAACCCGGAACCAAAGTCAGCGAACTCTGCACCGAACTCGGCATCACCCGCCAGACCCTCTACCGGCACGTCTCACCTGCCGGAGAGCTGCGGCCCGACGGCCAAAAGCTCATTTCCCGGTAAGGCGCGGGTTGCGCCGGACGCGGACTGCAGTGTCTGCGTAGAGGATGACGGCGAGGCCGCCGGTGAAGGTCAGCCAGGTCAGGGCCTGGCCCAGCAGGAGCCCTGCCCAGCAGATGCTCAACACGGGCTGGAGGAGCTGGATCTGGCTGACTCGGGTCATGGGGGCGGTGGCCAGGCCGCGGTACCAAGCGAAGAAGCCAAGGACATGCTCACCAAACCCAAGTAGGCAAAGGGCCCACTGCACCGGTGTTTCTGACACAGCCTCAAGCGTTGCAGATAGGGGATGCCGGACCCTTGCGGGCATTTTCACCGTTGGGCTAAACGGGCATCTCAACGACGACGGAACCGGGTATCCGGTCGGAACGACCAGGGCGGGACAGCCAATACCGTGAAGGCACCCACTTGACCGGATTCGGCGTAAAGGCGAATGGTGAACGACTAACAGTTAATCGTCGATGTCTCCCCATGGACCTGGATTCGCGTCGAGGGTGTTGGCCAAGGTACGCAGCGAGATAATGGCCGGGTCCTCGTGGTGCCAGGCTGGCCGCGGCCGGGGCCCGGGCAGATATCGCAGAGAAGGCACACGACGCGCTCTTGCAGCGCATCATGCCGGAAGCACCCGCCTCCGAATAGTCCGCCCAGACTAAAGCCAAGGCCGGGACTGTCTCCACGCCCGGCGCGCCGCCCGACGCCGGGGCCCAGAGCTACCAAGGCGTTCCTGCTTGGTTTGCCCTTCCGGCTGCCACCCCATTCGGTGCCGGGGGTCGGTAGTGTCGGTTCATGGATAGCAGCACCTTGGTCAATTTCCTGCTGGTTCTCTTTTTTGTGCTGTTGGGAGGGGTCTTCGCTGCTACGGAAATGGCGCTGGTGTCCCTTCGCGAGAGCCAGGTGCGTCAGATAGAGAAGCTTGGGAAGCGGGGGGCCCGGATTGCCGCTTTGGCCCGTAATCCCAATCGATTCCTGTCAACTGTTCAGATTGGCGTGACGCTTTCGGGCTTTTTCTCAGTCGCTTATGGTGCTTCCACCATCGCACCCGATGTGGAACCCCTGCTGGAAAATATCGGGCTGGGCCCCGCGGCAGAGCCGGTGTCCTTCATCGGAATGACGTTGTGGTGGCATATCTATCCCTGGTCCTCGGTGAGTTGGTGCCCAAGAGGTTGGCGATGCAGAACGCTGTCGGCTTCACGAAGTTCTGGCCCCTCCGCTGAACACCCTTGCGGAATCATGCGGCCGTCATCTGGACGCTGTCTGTCTCAACCAATGCCCTGGTCAAGCTCTTCGGCGGCGATCCCCACGCCAACCAGCAGAGCGTCAGCTCCGAGGAACTGTGGGACATGGTCGCGGAGAGTGACATGCTGGAAGAACACAGCCGAAACATCCTCAGTGACGTGTTTGGGGCGGGGACCGCTCCCTCCATGAAGTCATGCGCCCCCGCACTGAGGTGGCATTCATCGACGGCACACTAAGCATTGCGGCTGCCCGCAGCATCGTCAGGGACGGCCGGTACTCGCGCTATCCGGTGATTGGCCGGACCGTGGATGACGTCCTCGGTTTCGTCCACATCCGTGACCTGATGCCCCGGGCCGACTTGTACGAGGAGGGGACAGTGAAGAGCATTGTTCGCGAGATTCTTCCGCTGCCGGGAACGAACAGGGTGCTGCCTTCGCTGGCCAGAATGCGCCGACTGGGTCATCACATAGCGCTGGTGGTTGACGAGTATGGGGGCACCGATGGCATCGTCACCCTGGAGGACCTGGTCGAGGAACTGGTGGGTGAAATCTACGATGAGTACGACACCGGGGCCGACCACGAGGATCGCGTGAGCGTGGCCAACGGTTCTGTCGACATTGACGGCGGCCTGATTCTGCAGGAGTTTCAGTCAGCGACCGGCATAGCACTGCCGGAGGGGCATTACGAAACAGTCGCCGGATTTGTCATGGACCGTCTCGGCCGCCTGCCCCGTGGCGGGGACCGGGTGGAAGTGCCAGGCCATGTGTTCACGGTGCTCGCGATGGACGGCCTGCGCATTGGGCGGATCCGGGTGACGCCCGTGAACGAACGGCCGGTGGAACTTTGAGCACTTCCGGGCCTCAGCATCAGCAGCCGGGTGGACGCTGCCGATGACCCTTGGTTCGGTTCAACGCCAACCGCTCCGGGCACATCCACCCCGGGGGTCCAGTACGCCGAACCGGCGTACTGGTCAATGGTCGGAGCCGCCGGAAAGGCTGGCTCCGACAGCCCACCCACTTACCGCTGGGGATTGCGATCGCCGGTGGGTGAAGTTGTGGGTCGGCCGGGAAATTGGCTGGAGTGCAGGGCGCGCGGGCACTGGGTCGTGGTGGTAGGGGGTGTTGTCGCCCAGCATGGTCCAAGGACGTTGAGCATCCAGCTCCCTACATGTCTCGCGGCCCGCGCCGTGCCGGGCTGGACGGCGTGGGAGCGAAGAGCGCCAGCAACTCGCCGATCTCGTGTGTCGCGGTTGCCGGGTGGTGGAAGCGTCGGTGGGGGTCCACGGTGTAGTGGCTGCGTCGTCCCACCCTGTGGCGGGTGAGGTAGCCGACGGTCTCGAGGTCCTTAAGGATGCTCAGCGTCGCACGTCCGGTGATCCCAACACTGCCGGCAATCTCGCTAACCAGTGCGTCAGGGGAACCGGCCACGACCAGCAGTACGTGGGCATGTTTGGTGAGCAGTGTCCACTGTCGCCGCTGGGACTGATCCCGGGGCCGCGGCCCGGAACCGTCTGCATGGTCCGTCGCTGGTAGAGGAGTCCCGTCGCCGGGACGGAAAGTGGAAGGCACTTCGTGTTTATCCCTTCGGAAGTAGAGGGCTCACGACCCGACCAGAGGCAGGGGGCGGGTCGGCGCATGGTGGTGGTGGCCAACTCCCGCGTATCCCCGCCTCGGCGATTCGGGATCGAGGTGGTGCACGGCACCGCGTCAACGGAGCCGGTTGCCGTAGGCGGCGAATGGCCCTTGGTTGTGGCTAGGCAGAAGGCGGGGCGGCATCGGGTGGCGGGTTCCAGCGCAGCTCCCCGCTGCGTGAATGGTCGCTGAGGTGATCTCCGAACGGTCGGACGGCGTACTTTCATGGCTCCTGGACGCCGCACCGGCTACGACGAACACGACCTCGGCCCGTGTTTGAGGGAGGGCACCGGCAACGCCGATGGGGTGATGAGCACGGCCGCCCCTGCCCGGCGGGCGGCGCGGGCCAAGGCCATGGCTATGGCTTGGGCCTGAGACGCGCGGAGGAAGGGGCAAGCGCGGTACCGCACCAACTGTAAATGGAACAACACGCCGGTGGCGTCCAGGGCGGGGTGCACCCGTGCCGCGACGGTTTCGGCCTCCCGCAGCGCTTCCCGGTACAGGCGGGCTGCGATGGCGGCGTCGGTGGTGAAGGCCGGTTCCGCGAGGGGCCCCAGCAGAACGACGGGCCGTCGTTGCGCGCAGGCGAGGGCCGCGGCGCGGCGGGCCACTGCCTTCCCTCAGGACCATCGGTGAACCGCGGCAAGGGGGCGGGGCGTTGGCGGGCGGGTGTGTCCATCATCGTTCCCTTTCGGTGCTGGTTCCAAGGGGGTGCTTTGTCCGTGGTGTGGGTGGGCGGCCGCCGTTCCCTCCAGGGTTCGGAGTCCCGGTCCCCTCGGAGAAGACCGGGAAGGACGCCGCGCGGCGAGGGACCAGGCCCTGAGGACGGGACCGCGGAAGGGGCCGCTGGATAGGCCGGTGTGGAGGGGGCGAGGCGGTACACCAGCTCGGCCCGCAGGAAGTACATCGCCTTCAGACCGAGTACGGCGAACACGACGTCGGCTGCCCCGACCCGCACCGGCATCGGCACCAGCGGGTTGACCGGAAGCCGCCCGGAACTTCTGATCAGAAAACTGCCGGGCGTTGCGGGGGGCGGCCATGGGAACGACGCTGCGGAGCAGGGGCAGCGCGCGGGACCGCTCCGGTCCGATATGTCCGCGGGCGGCAACGCCCATAGATCTACGTAACACAAAACACGTATCATGTTTCGCATGCAGACTTCTCCATCCTGGACTTTCCTATCCAACCACGGGCACGTGCTGGTCGCGTTGGCCGGTGATCCTCAGTCGCGGATGCGGGATGTGGCCGCCAAAGTCGGCATCACCGAACGTGCCGTCCAAATGATCGTTCGCGACCTGGAGGAAGCCGGGTATGTCGTCCGCGAGCGGGTGGGTCGTCGGAACCGGTACACCGTGGTGGATCAGAACCGCTTTCGGCACCCGCTGGAGGAGCACGTGCGGGTGGGGGATTTCCTAGCCCTCGCCGCACCAGCAACCCCGGCCAGCTGTCGTCTCAGCGCTCCTCCCCGCCCGATGTGCGAGCTTGATCGTTTCCTCGACCACGAGGACGCAGGAGGCCACCGCAAGGCAGATCAGCCACTGGGTGGCGGAGAGCGACGTGGTGTCGAAGATGCCCTGGAGCGGGGCCAGTTGCACGGCGAGGACCTGCAGGACCAGGACCGCGGCGAAGGAGATCCACAACCAGCGGTTGGTGAACAGATGCCGCGTGAACACCGTCTGCCGCTCGGCCCGGGCGTTGAGCGCGTTGAAGAACTGGAAGAGGACGAACGTGGTGAATGCCATGGTGGACGCCACGGCGGCGCCGTAGGCCCCCTCGGCCAGGGTGAGCACCGACAGGGTGCCGACCGCCATGACGGCGCCAGCCCGCAACATCCGTAGCAGCCGGGTCCGGTCCAGGATCCGATCAGTTGCCCTGCGCGGCGGTTCGTCCATCAGCCCTGGTCGGGCGGGGTCAACGCCCAGGGCCATCGCCGGGGGGCCGTCCATGATGATGTTGACCCACAACACCTGGATGGCGGTTAGCGGTGCCGGGAGCCCGGCCACGGTCGCCCCGAGGAAGGACAGGATGGCGCCGATGTTGGTCGACAGTTGGAAGCGGACGAACTTCACCACGTTGTCGTAGATCGATCGGCCCTCGTGGACCGACGCGACGATGGTGGCGAAGTCGTCGTCGGTGAGAATCATGTCGCCGGCTTCCTTGGTCACCTCGGTGCCGGTGATCCCCATCGCCACACCCATATGCGCCGCGCGCAGGGCTGCCGCGTCGTTGACGCCGTCGCCGGTCATTGCCGTCACGTGCCCCAGGGCCGTCAACGCCCCGACGATGGCGACTTTGTGCTCCGGGGCGACCCGGGCGAACACCCCGATGCTCTCCACGCGTTCCGACAGCTCCTCCGGGGTCATCCGGTCCAGCTCGGCGCCGGTGACAACTTCGCCACGGATGCCGAGCTCCCGGGCGATGGCGGCCGCGGTGTCCCGGTGGTCGCCGGTGATCATCTTGACCGAGACCCCGGCCCGGTGGGCGAGTGCGATGGCGTCCTTGGCCTGCGGACGGGGCGGGTCAGCGATGCCAACCAGGCCGAGCAGCGTCAGGCCGGTCAGCCGGTGCTCAAGCGCGTCGGCGTTCGACGGATCACCGGCGGCGGGCAAGTCGTCCATCAGCGTCGTCGCGGCGGCCAGCACCCGCAGACCCCTCGACGCGAGGGCTGTGACCTCGCTTGCCAGCTGGTCCCGGCCGGCGGCGTCGAGGTCACGAACTCCCTCGGCGGTGAGTAACGCCGTGCTGCGCGCGAGGAGTACGTCGGGAGCGCCCTTGAGGTAGACGCGGATGCGGCCGTCCTCCTCGTGTGCGGTCACCATGAACTTGCGGGCGCTATCGAAGGGCAGCTCCGCCACCCGCGGGTGCGCCGCACGCAGCGTCGGGGCGTCGATCCCGGCCTTCACGGCCGCAACGACCAGCGCGCCCTCGGTGGGGTCGCCGACGATGCCAGCCCGGCCACCCGCCCCCGGGGAAGCCAGCACAGCGTCGCTGCACAGAACGAACGGTTCCAGCAGACGCCCGGCATCCCCGGTCCGCTGCCCGGCGGTCTCGGCAATGATCGAGCCTGTCGGGGAATACCCCTCGCCGTCGATGCGCATCCGCTGCCCTGCGAACACCAGCGCACGGGCCGTCATCTGGTTCAGCGTCAGCGTTCCGGTCTTGTCGCTGCAGATGACCGTAGCCGAGCCCAGGGTCTCCACCGAGGCGAGCCGCTTGACGATAGCTCCCCGCCGGGCCATTCGACCGACGCCGAGGGCGAGGGTGAGGGCCAGGACGGCCGGCAAACCTTCGGGCACCGTGGCCACGGCGAGGGCCACCGCCGTGAGCGCCAGCTCGCCCAAAGGCTCGCCGCGCACGAGGGCGATGGTCACGTAGATGGCGATGGCGATGCCGCCGATCAGGGCGATCCGCTTGCCCAGTGAATCCAACTGCACCTGCAGCGGGCTCTTGGGCTCCTCGCCGCTCGCAAGCAGTTCCGCGATCGCGCCGACCTCGGTCTGCGCGCCAGTGGCGGTGACCACGAGTTCGGCCCGGCCGCGGGTGAGCGCGGTGTTCATGTAGCCCATGCCGGTGCGGTCGGCCAGCGGCACTTTCTCACCGGGAGCGGCGCCCACCGGCAAGGTGTCCTTGGCCACCGGCTGAGACTCCCCGGTCAGTGCGGACTCGTCGATCTCCACCGACTCCGCCACCAGGAACCGTCCGTCGGCCGGCACCCGGTCTCCGGCCTCGAGCAGGACCAGGTCACCCGGCACAAGCTCGACCGCTCCGACCACCCGCACCGACCCGTCCCGGCGGACCCGTGCGGTGGGCACCAGCATGTCGCGCAGCGCCTCGAGGCTGCGCTCCGCCCTGTTCTCCTGAACGAAGCCGATCACGGCGTTGATCAGGAGCACGATCAGGATGACGATCGTGTCCTTGAGGTCCCCGACGACGCCAGCGAGAACCGCGGCACCGAGCAGGATGAGGATCAGTAGGCTACGGAACTGGTCGAGGAATCGCAGCCAGCCTGGCCGCCGCGGCCGCTCGGCCAAACGGTTCTCACCGGTCAGCTCCCGTCGTCGGGCAACCTCTGCCTCACCGAGTCCCTGCGCGGAATTGACGCCCAGCGACTCTGCCACGGCGGTCGCGGTCTGCAGGTGCGGATCCCGCAGAGGCGCGTCCTTCGCGCCAATCGCCGGAAGGAAGTGGGATGACTGGTCGTCCTTGATTGCCATTACTGTTCATTCCTCGTGGTGTCTGGTGTGGTATCCGGTCGGAGAGGTTGATGGGGGTGTACTCGAGTCCATCTTGAGCATCGTCTTGTTTGCCATCCGGATCAACACCAGGGCAAGGCCGACCTTGAGGTAGACGAAGCGGTGGACAATCAGCCGGCATGAGGTACACATCGGAACTTGCCGCCATTCGTGGCGGGTCATCGAGGTACCGGCCCGTCAGGGGGACGGATGATATGGACAGGCCCGCAGGTCCTCGTTCCCGCGCTGCCCACGATGCCGCGCGGGGCCCAGCAACGAGTTCGCGGATGCAACCGCAGGGCGATGGCGGCGGACCACAAGGCCAGAGCAAACCACGGGATCAGGTCCGACACAGGAACTCCTCTTGCCACTGCCGTTGGCGGGGCTAAACTGATACAGCCAGACTAAAGCACATAAACTCGCGAAACAAGGTTCGCATGTGTCTCTGAGGTGGATCTCCCGCCAGGCTTGCTGTGCTCGGGTGGTGGTCAGTGCTCCGCTCGTTCTGCGGGGAATTCGCCCGTAGCGTTTGCCTGCCGTGCGAGTTTCTTGATGTTGTTCGAGGAACGGGCAAGCAAATTGTGCAGGGACGTCAGGTCCGCAGCAATGGCGCGGCGTTCCGCAGGAGAATCGGAACGTTCCGAAGGTGGTGACGAAGTCAACAGACTCGGGATGGTGAGCATCTGCCGCTCAGTCCTTGCAACGAGCGCGACTTGTGCCTCCACGGACGCGCACGTCAGGGCGGTTCCTGGACCCTTGGGGGTCCATTGCAGCTCCTGAGATGATCAGGTGTTGCGACGATTTTCGGAATCTATCGGATTTGGGAGGTTCAGGGTCTCATGGGGAGCTGGATGCTCATCGTGGTTGGGTTGGCCGCCTTGATCGCCGGAGCCGAGCTCGTGCTCCGTGCAGGCACTCGATTGGCAGCCCGATTGGGTGTGTCTCCCCTCGTCATCGGGCTGACCGTGGTCTCCATCGGCACCAGCGCCCCGGAGCTGGCCGTCGGCGTCGACGCAGTGTGGGTCGGTGCCGGGGATCTCGCGGTCGGCAACATCGCCGGCACCAATCTCGTCAACCTGCTCCTCATCCTGGGGCTCAGCGCTCTGCTGCGCCCCTTGACACTGCACGGTCAGATCCTCCGCTTCGACCTACCCATGATGGCACTGGCAGCCATCAGCTTGCTGCTGATGACGCTGGATCGGACGCTCTCTCGGACCGACGGCGTGCTGCTGGTGGCCATCGCACTGATCTACACGGCCGTGATCCTGCGTGTTAGCCGGCGGGAGTTGGCGTCCGTACGCGCGGAGTATGAAGCCGAATACGCCCCGCCGCCCCGGCCCTCCCCGAAGGGCAAGCTCGTGGATATTGTTCTGCTCGTGGCCGGCATCGCCGTGGTGGTCCTGGGGGCACACGGGTTGGTGGGCGGATCCGTGGACCTCGCCCAGCAGCTGGGTGTATCCGACGCCCTGATCGGGTTGACTATCGTCTCCATCGGCACTTCTGCGCCGGAGCTGGTGACGACTCTCGTCGCCACCGTGCGAAACGACCGTGACGTGGCGGTCGGAAACCTTATCGGCTCCAGTGTCTACAACATTGCGTTCATCCTCGGGGTGACCACGCTGACCGCCCCGGGCGGAATCACCGTCTCCGAACAGCTCGTCCAGGTGGACCTGCCCCTGATGACCGCGGCGGTGCTGCTGTGCATCCCCGTATTCCTCAGCGGGCGGAGGGTCCACCGTTTTGAAGGCGGGCTCTTCGTCGTCCTGTACCTCGGGTATCTTCTCTGGCTCCTTACGACCCGCACCTGACCCGGAAGTGACGATGTCGGAGCAGTGCCCGGGTGGCCGTGGTGCTTTCTTACCCAGACCTGCTCCGAAGTGCCCGCAAACATGGACCGCACCGCGCAAGACCGCCACTCTTGATCTGGGAACAAGGAATCAAGGACACTTGCGTTGACTCCGCGCCTCAAGGCGGACGATGACGCCTTTGTCGAAAAGATGAGCCGGTTCCGCCCGCGGCCGTTACGATCGGATTACTGCGACAGGCAGGAGGCCGCAGTCCGCGCGAGTAATGCACGGAAGCCTTAAGGTTCAGACGAGAGGACCCGATGCAGCCCCGAACGGACGGTTCAGTGCCGCAACCGGAAAACGACCCGACATCCCGCCGCCGGCGCCGGCGCCTGGCTATCGAACACATCCGGTACGTCGCCGTCATCGGGGCAGCCACTGCGCTGTTCCTTTCGGCCGTAACCTACCTTTGGGCCCTGGGCAAGGCAGTGACGTTCGTCCACATCTTGGCCGTAGAAGGCCTGTCCTCCGATCCGGCCCTGGTGAAACTGTTCGAGAGCATCGATTCCATCCTGATCGCGACCGTGTTGCTCATCGTCGGCTTTGGGATCTGGGAGCTGTTCGTGCACGACCTCGATCTTCCGCCGTCGTTGACCACCACCTCCTTTGATCACCTAAAGGGGCGGATAGCCGGCACCCTGGTCCTGGTCCTTGCCGTCCGATATTTGGAGCGCCTCATTTCCAGGCCCTCACCCGAGGAGATCCTGGCCCTAGGCATCTCGACCGCACTCGTCGGCGGCCTGCTTTTCGTCTTCGCGACCTTTCGCCGATCGCATTGACGCGTGCTGCAGGATTGCATCTGCCAGGCATTCCATCCATGGCCCGGCTACCGGATGCACGAGACCCACACCTCGGACTCGAGGCACCTACGATGGCGCAGATAAGGCACCTCGTCGGGCAAGTTCACCGGTCGCCTCATCCGGACACGACAAGACAATGGCATCCGCGTGGGTTGACGAGCCGGGCCCGGTCAGCGCCGGCGCAAGACCGTGCCGCCCGCCTCATACCCTCAACCGTGGAGCAGCTGACTAGGCCGATCGTGAGGTCGAGCTCCGGTCACAGGGTCGTCCCAAGACAGGATCCCCTCGCGGACATGTAGTGGCCGTGCAGACGACTCTGGACATTTCGTGCAGACGACTTAGAGGAGAATGACAGCGGCGTCGCAAAAGTTACAGCCGTAACTGGTCATTGTCGCCGGACTTGTGGGACAAATGGTGCAGCTGATCAACACCACCTTCGCCGTCTATGAAATGCATCAGCAGTCCGGACGAACCCGTGAGGCACAGCGCATCCGTGCAGTGGTCGAGCAACAGCTTGCCCCGTTCACCGGCACCATGCCCAAGGCCGTGCTGGTGGGTGCGGAACAGCAGTCGCGAACATTGTGGAGCAGTCCACCAGGGACGGGATGCTGACGGACACCAGCGGAACCCTGACGGCGGCCTTCGAGTTCACGGCCAAGACCGTCGCCGACGTGGAAGTGCCGATCGCTGAGATGGTGCTGCTGCCCTCTTCGGCGACGCCGGCGGACATCCAGCGGGCCGTCGCGGCGCACGGCTACTCCCGTTACATCCTCACGGACGACGACGGAGCCCCCACCGGCTACCTGCACCTCAAGGACGTTATGGACCTCGCGACGCCGGCCGCGTTCAGCGACGCGGTCCCCGCCAAGCGGATCCCGGAAGCTGGCGTCGGCGTTCAGCGGCAGCGAACTTGAGGACGCGCTGGCCACGATGCGCCGCACCGGAGCCCACGTCGCCCGGGTCTTCGACGCCCACGGCAACACCACCGGCGTGCTCTTCCTCGAGGACATCATTGAGGAACTTGTGGGCGAGGTGCAGGATGCCACCAGCGCATAAAATTCTCAGATCGTCCGAATTGCCGGACCGAACCGGCCGGATCCTTCACGGAAGTTGAGCACCATGACCGTTTCTCCCCTTATTTGGGCAGTCACCATTGCCGTCATTCTGGCCTTGCTGGCTTTCGACTACTTCTTCCACATCCGCAAGGCCCATGTGCCCACGCTCAAGGAGGCGGCCGCGTGGTCGGCCCTCTACGTGGGCCTGGCGGTCTTGTTCGGCGTCCTGGTGTGGATTTTCGGCGGCACCGCGATGGGGTCGGAATACTTCGCCGGCTACATCACGGAGAAGGCCCTCTCTGTCGACAACCTGTTTGTCTTCCTGATCATCATCGCGAGTTTCCGGGTGCCCCGCGAGGACCAGCAGAAGGTGCTGCTCTTCGGCATCGTCTTCTCGCTGATCGCCCGCACCGGCTTCATCTTCCTCGGGGCCGCGCTGATCAATTCCTTCGCATGGGTGTTCTACATCTTCGGTCTGATCCTGCTGCTCACCGCGGGTAACCTGCTCCGGCCGGACGCCCACGGCGACGACGAGGCGGATAATTTCATGATCCGCATTGCCAGGAAGCTCTTCCACACCACGGAGCACTACGACGGGGACAAGCTCTTTACCATCCACGATGGCAAGCGGGCGCTGACGCCGATGCTGCTGGTCATGGTGGCCATCGGCGGAACCGACATTCTGTTTGCCCTGGACTCGATCCCGGCGATCTTCGGGCTGACCCAGAACGTGTTCATCGTCTTCACCGCCACCGCGTTTTCCTTGATGGGTCTGCGCCAGTTGTACTTCCTGATCGACGGGCTCCTGGACCGCCTCATCTACCTCGCGTACGGCCTGGCGGTGATTCTCGCCTTCATCGGGGTCAAGCTGGTGCTCCACGCCCTGCATGAGAACAACCTGCCGTTCATCAACGACGGCCAGCCCGTTCCCGTCGTCGAGATCAGCACGGCCACCTCACTGACTGTCATTGTTGGGGTGCTCGTCCTGACCGTCGTCGCGTCGCTGCTGAGCAAGGCCGGCAAAGCCCAGACGTCCATCAACAATGCACGCCGGCACGCCGTCAACTACCTTGACCTGGAATACACCGCTGACGCGTCCGAACGCGAGCGGATGTACCGGATGCTGACCGATGAAGAGTCCCAGATTCTCACCATGGATCCGAAGTACCGCAACAAGGCCAAGGACATTGACAAGATTCGGGCGCTGGTCGCGGAAGCGCACCGGCAGCACGAAGAGTACCTCGCGCGCTGAGTTGCGGCACCCGCTGGTCCCTCGTTCTGGCTACTCAGGCGGGGGCCGGCGGGGGGAGTGCTCCCCGGCCGGCCCTCCGCAGGCCTGTGCGATGGCGGCCTGCAACAGGGCCAGCACCTCGGAAGGCGGCCCGTCAGCGGGAATGACGGCAAACCGGGGGAATTCCGGGAGTGAGTGATAGGCCTCGTCCAAGGACTGAAGGTCTTCGAGCCGTTCGGAGTCGGTGCCCCGCGCAAGAACCCGCGCGTGGGCCTCGTGGGGGTCAATGTCGAGGTAGATGACGAGGTCGGGCTGGGGGAGCGCGCGGATGAGGAACGGGAGCACGCGGCCCCGGGAGAGTCCGTGCATCTGGCGCAGCGCGAGCTGGCAATGCAGGTCCCGATCCATGACCACCAGGCCGGGAAATCGTCGGGCGCGGCGGTGTGAATTCAGGACGTTGAGCGTCCGGACTGTCGTTTCCAGAAAGTCCGCCAGCCGCGGTGGCAGGTGAACCCCGAGCCTGGCACTGATCAGGGACATCTGTCGGCGACCCGCATAGTTGCCGAGAAACAGGGCGCCCTGGCCCGCGCGGCGGGCGGCATCAACCAGGGCCCGTGCCGCCGTCGTCTTTCCTGAACCGTCAATTCCGGTGAGCACGATCAGCAAGCAGTCTCCTTTGGGCGGGTGGGTGTCGGGCCGCTACCCACCCCAACGAATGCGATCATGGCTTTGTAGCGGAACGGCAGCTCGAGGCGCCGGATCGCGAGGTAGCCGATGATGAGCAGCGTCACCACGAGCACGACGACTGCCCATTCCAGCGCCACCGAAACATCAGCCGCTGCCTGTAGTTCTGCAGCCTGCCGGATTCGCCGGCCACCACAGGCCTTGGGCCTGAGGAGCTGAAGCTGGTTCTGGAAGGCCATGTCCGGTCAGCCGGTCGGCCCTGGATTGGACGGTTTCTCCGCTGTGAGAGAACCCGCGTGGGCGCGTGCGGTGGGGTCCCTGCGGACCTTGATCAGGCTGGCGGTTGTGGTCACTGTCAGAATTACTGCGATGACGATGAGGCTGGTGTTGGTGCTGATTTCCGGTACCCGGCCATCGAGGCCGTGGCCCCAGTGCAGGACCAGTTTCACGCCGATGAAGGCCAGGATGAGCGCCAGTCCAGTGGAGAGGTAGACCAGCCGATCCAGGAGGCCCTTCACAAGGAAGTACAAGGCCCGCAAACCGAGCAGGGCGAAGGCATTGGCGGTGAAGACGATGTACGGCTCGGCGGTGATGCCGAAAATGGCCGGGATGGAGTCGAGTGCGAATAATAGGTCGGTGCTCCCGATTGCCAGCAGCACTATGAACAGCGGCGTTACCGCGCGGCGGCCGGCGATGCGGGTGAACATCCGGCCGCCCTCGTAGTCCTTGGTGACGGTCAATGTCCGGCGGGCCACCCGGACCAGCACGTTGTCCTGCACGTCCGGGTCGGCGTTGCGGTGCCGGTAAAGCTGCACAGCGGTCACAATCAGGATCAGGCCAAAGATTAGGAACATGAAGGAAAACAGCTGGAGCAGTGCTGCACCCAGGGCGATGAAGATCGCCCGCATGACCAGAGCCAGCGCGATTCCGAAGATCAGGACCTTCTGCTGGTACTTCTCAGGAACGGCGAAGGTCGACATGATGATCACGAAGACGAAGAGGTTATCGATGGAGAGGCTTTTTTCGACGATGTAGCCGGCGAAGTATTCCGCGCCGTAGTCCCAGCCCACCTGCATCGCGAAGACCAGTCCGAAGACAATGGCCACGGCAATGTACAGAATTGATGAGATTGCGGCCTCGCGGAACTTGACAACGTGGGGCCGGGCTGCGGCCAGTCCAAGATCCAGGGCGAGCAGCCCGAGAATAAGTCCGATGGTGAGCATCCAGCGGAGTGCACTGACTTCGAGCATTGGTAGCCTTTCTTGTCATTAGCTGATAGAGACTGATTGCTTTCCCTGCGCTCCCGGCCGCCGACCGGGCGTCTGCGGGTCCGATCGACTATTGTCCTTGAAATGGCAACCAAGGATTTTGATTCAGGGACACCCGCCGTGCCTGCCGGCGAAACGCGTTGGACGTTCCTCACCAACCACGCCCACGTCCTTCTGACCATCGCCCGTGACCCGCAGATCCGGTTGCGCGACGTCGCCGCCCTGGTGGGTGTGACGGAGCGGGCAGCTCAGAAGATCACAGCTGACCTTGTTGAGGCCGGCTATATCACCAGGACGCGGACCGGGCGGCGCAACAGCTACACCGTCGCCACGGGCCGTCCCTTCCGCCATCCCGTCGATGCCGGTCACGAACTGGATGAACTCCTCGCGGTCCTCGTCCCTGAGCCCACCCCGCGCACCCTAGACATCAGAACTATAGTTCGCTAATCTAAGTTCGTTGGTATAGATATTACGCTACCGCACGGGGCGGTGGGGTGGCCGGCCGTGGTTTGGCGGTGGCGGTTTGGAAGGAGCTCGCTCTTGAACAATCGAGAGGCACGTTTCAGACCGCAACTTCCCGGTGGTGTTTCCCGGTACCATCGCGGGTTCCGCGGGGCGGACGTACCTTAGCGTTGTCGTCGCTGAATCCGGCGCTGCGGAGGTTCTGGCCGCGGCGGCCGCGCAGGCGCGCGGTTCAGGTGCCCGCTTGCTGATCGCTCTCGCGCGACCCCGTTGGGCTTCCCGACGGGCGCCGCCCTGGTCCGCTTCGTTACAGCGCAGGAATCAGGAGACGCTCCGGTTGGAGCGTCTCGGCGGGGCGGTGGCTCTGAGTCCGGGCGGACCCGCCGTATTGCCTCCGCAATAGAGCGTCTGGCCCGCGACCGCGGTGCCATCCACTGGCCGGCAACCGCGGTTCCGGCCTCCCGCGGCAAGGAGAACCACCAGTGAGCCAGGAAAACTTGGGTGACGGACTGATACCGGCACGGGCTGACAGCATCGTGGTCGGACATGATGGATCTGACTGCGCAGGCTATGCCCTGGACATGGCTCTTGGACTCGCAGACCAGTTGCATGTCCCCGTCGTCATCGTGCGGGCCTGGTCCATCGCTACTGCCCCGCAGCCACCCGGTTGGGAGTTCGGATACGTGCCGTCCTTTGACGAGTACGCCGCGGCCGTGCGTGGGGAGCTCGTGCGGGATGCGGGCGTGAGGATCGACAAATACCCCACCGTGTCCGTCAGCTCCAGGGCCGTTCACTCCAGCGCGGCCGAGAGTCTGATAGACATCTCACAGGAGGCCCGCATGCTGGTGGTCGGATCGCGCGGGCGCGGCGGTCTCGCCGGGATGCTGCTCGGCTCCGTTAGTGACCAATGTGTCCGGCGCGCTGTCTGCCCGGTCCTGGTCGTGCGTCCCCGGAGCTGAGGCCGCGTCACCCCGGACGTTCGCCGGGCCCGTGCGGCCAGGGTCTAGAATTTCTCCGGGCGCAAAACGTCTACGTCACTCACGAACAGGATCATGGCGTAGTCCTGGTAGTAATGCTCCTGGAGGTAGGAGGCAATCGCTCCGGCGGTCTGGTCGTCGCATACCACCTCGATGCGGATGTTGCTGTTCGCTTCCCAGCCGGCACTGCGGACGCCGCGGTGGCCTTTGCCGCGAGCGTCGGTGATGGTGTATCCATGGGCGTTCAGCCGGTCGATGTCCCGAACGAGCGTTCCCTCAAGTACGGCTTCAGTGACGACGGTCAATAGTTTGCGTGTATAACTTTGCATCTGTCCTATCCTTTCGCGAATGTGTGGGCCCACACGGCCAGTGCATGGTAGATCGGGATGCCCAGCAGGACATTGAACGGGAACGTGATCCCCAGCGCGGCGGCCAGCGACAGGGTGGGGTTGGCCTCGGGCACGGAAATGCGCATGGCCGCCGGGACCGCGATGTATGAAGCACTCGCCGCCAGTGTCGCAAGAACGGCCGTGCCGCCGATGGAGAGGCCCAGGACCCAGCCCAGTCCGGTCCCCACCAGGGCCGAAAAGAGCGGCATACCAATTCCAAAGGCCATCAGGAATGGCCCGTGCCGGCGCAGGCTTCCTACCTGTGTCGCAGTGATCAGCCCCATCTCCAGTAGAAAAAGAGCCAGGAATCCCTTGAAGAGATCGAAGAACAACGGCTCGATCGAAGATAATCCGTCCGGCCCCGCCGCCCAGCCGATGAGCAGCCCGCCCAGGAGCAGCACAATGCTTTTCCCGAGGAAAACCTCGTGGGCGACCGATCTCCACCGGGTTTCGCGTGAAAGACCCCGGGCGAGGACAATTCCCACAATAATGGCCGGCACTTCCATCAGCACCAGAAGCAGGGGCATGTGCTCTTCGAACGCGACCTGGCGGCTGCCAAGATACGCGACGGCCACGGCATAGGTGCCTACGCTCACCGAGCCGTAGTGGGCGGCGATGGAAGCGGCATCCGCGCGTTTGAATCGGCCGAGGTAGCGCAGCACGGGGAAGGCGGCCAGTGCGAGGAAGAATCCCAGCGCCACGACGGCCAGCATTTGCGGCAGCAGGCTGCCGAAAGGCTGTCTGGCCAGTTCGATACCGCCCTTAAGCCCGATGGCCAGCAGCAGCACGATACTGACAAACTCGTAAATCGCAGCCGGTAGACGCAACTCCGAACGCAGCAGACCAGCGGTGGCGCCCAGCAGGAAGAAAAGGATGATGGGATCGATCATGTGGCGACTCTCTTGTTCGTTTCCAGCTTTGCGAAGTCCGGGTGCAGGCAAACGGCCCGCACCCCAATGTTCCGGGACTGCAATCCATCCGAGGGCACCGGCATCCCATCAGGATTCCATTAACACACGCTATTTGATTCACGATCAGAACTTTATGTATTCTAAGACGTACGTCGCCGGTTGTGGACGACCACCGGGACTTTTCCAACCCATAGTTTGCACATGACAGGTTGCTGCGATTGACGTTGGCATGGGGTGGGGAAGATGGCAGGAGCAGCAGTCGTCACCGGATGTGCCCCTCATCCCGCAAACCTGCGGTTCCCGGTCGTTCCCCCTGGAGTGAAAGGTCAGTTGTGGTCAGCACTGAGTCCGGTAATTCAACCCCCCGTTCCGTATATGCCGGTGAACGGATTTCTCTGCTTACCCAGCATGGCAAGGAGCGGGTGATCGTCCCGGTGCTCGAGCGTGCGCTCGGCTGCCGGCTTGAACACGTCACGGGCTACGACACGGATCTGCTCGGTACTTTCACCCGTGACATTCCCCGCGCAGGAACACAGCTTGAGGCTGCGCGCAGGAAGGCGCGGGTGGGCATGGAATTGTCGGGATTGCCGCTGGGTATCGCCAACGAGGGTTCGTTTGGCCCGGATCCGTACATGGGGATGTTCCCCTGGAACGTCGAACTCATGATCTGGATCGACCGTGAGCGTGGACTGGAGGTCGTTGGAACAGCTGAAGGCGAGACGAATTTCTTCCACCTGCTGACCGCGGACTGGGCGGAGGCCCAAGGGTTCGCACGCGAATCGAAGTTCCCCGGACATCACCTGGTCGTTCGGCCGGAAGGCGGGCACGACCATCGCATCCGTAAGGGAATCGCCTCATGGCCCGAGCTGGAGCGCGACTTTTCGAAGGCGCTGGCCCGGTCGGCCAACGGCAAGGTTTTTCTCGAGACCGACATGCGCGCACATGCCAATCCGACGCGCATGGAAACCATCCGTCGCGCGGCCGAAGACCTTGCACAGAAACTTCGCTCACGGTGTCCGGCGTGCGACACCCCGGGATTCTGGAAAGTGGAGCGGGTGGCGGGACTCCCGTGCAAGGTTTGCGGCGCACCAACAAGCGAGACCCGCGCTGAGATTGATGGATGCCTCACCTGCGAGCACCGCTCCACCCGCGACGTAACCGACCCGCCAAGAGCCGACCCGCGTTTTTGCAACTACTGCAACCCTTAACACTGCCCATAACCTCGACGCGTCCCGTTGCCCATAGCGTTCAGAGCGATACGTAGCTTGAAATCAACACCGGAGGAAAAATATGCAACCATCACATTTAGTGGACATCAAGCCCCGCAGCCGGGTCGTCACCGACGGAATCCACGCGGCGCCCGCGCGCGGCATGTTCCGGGCGGTCGGTATGGGGGACGATGACTTCGCCAAGCCGCAGATCGGCGTGGCGAGCTCCTGGAACGAGATCACTCCCTGCAACCTGTCCCTGAACCGGCTGGCCCAGGGCGCCAAGGAAGGCGTCCACGCCGGCGGCGGGTTCCCCATGCAGTTCGGCACCATCTCCGTCTCGGACGGTATTTCGATGGGACATGAGGGCATGCACTTCTCCCTGGTGTCCCGTGAGGTCATCGCCGACTCGGTGGAAACCGTGATGCAGGCCGAGCGGATCGACGGCTCGGTCCTGCTGGCCGGCTGCGACAAGTCCCTCCCGGGCATGCTGATGGCGGCGGCACGCCTGGATCTCGCCAGTGTCTTCCTCTACGCGGGCTCCATCATGCCCGGCTGGGTCAAGCTGGAGGACGGCTCCGAGAAGGAAGTCACCCTGATCGACGCCTTTGAGGCCGTGGGCGCCTGTGCCGCGGGCAAGATGAGCATGGAAGACCTCACCCGCATCGAAAAGGCGATCTGCCCGGGCGAAGGCGCCTGCGGCGGCATGTACACCGCCAACACCATGGCCTGCATCGGCGAGGCCCTGGGTATGTCCCTCCCCGGCTCCGCCGCTCCGCCCTCGGCAGACCGCCGCCGTGACGTGTTTGCGCGCAAGTCCGGCGAAGCGGTGGTCAACCTGCTCCGCCTCGGCCTCACCGCCCGCGACATCATGACCAAGAAGGCGTTCGAGAATGCCATCGCCGTGACCATGGCCTTCGGCGGTTCCACCAACGCCGTGCTCCACCTCCTGGCCATCGCCCGCGAAGCCGAAGTGGAGCTGACGCTCGAGGACTTCAACCGCATCGGGGACAAGATCCCGCACCTGGGCGACTTGAAGCCGTTCGGCCGCTACGTCATGACGGACGTCGACAAGATCGGCGGTGTTCCGGTCATCATGAAGGCACTGCTCGACGCCGGCCTGCTGCACGGGGACTGCCTCACAGTCACGGGCAAGACGGTCGCCGAAAACCTGGCGGCGATCAACCCGCCGGACCTGGACGGCAAGATCCTCCGTGCCATGGACAACCCGATCCACAAGACCGGCGGTATCACCATCCTGCACGGCACGATGGCCCCGGAGGGCGCGGTTGTGAAGAGCGCCGGCTTCGACGCCGACGTCTTCGAGGGCACTGCCCGCGTCTTCGAGCGCGAGCAGGGTGCACTGGATGCGCTCGACAAGGGCCAGATCAAGGCCGGCGACGTCGTTGTCATCCGTTACGAGGGCCCCAAGGGCGGACCGGGCATGCGCGAGATGCTCGCCATCACCGGCGCCATCAAGGGTGCGGGCCTGGGCAAGGACGTGCTCCTGCTGACCGACGGCCGCTTCTCCGGCGGAACCACCGGACTCTGCATCGGCCACGTCGCCCCGGAAGCGGCCGACGGCGGCCCCATCGCCTTCGTCCAGGACGGGGACCGGATCCGCGTGGACATCGCCGCCCGCACGTTCGACCTGCTGGTGGACGACACGGAGCTCGAATCCCGCAAGGAAGGCTGGGAACCGATCCCGGCCAAGTTCACCAAGGGCGTGCTCGCCAAGTACGCCAAGCTCGTCCACAGCGCCTCGACCGGCGCATACTGCGGGTAAAGCACAAGCACCCATTTACAGGTCCACGGACGGTGACTACGTTGAGAATCACCCCCAACTGGAGACGAGTGCAGAGGACTTCAGAAATTCCGTGCAGACCACTTCGGAAAATGACAGAATCGGCGCGTTTCCGTAGCCCTTCGATTCCCGTAAGACCCGCCCGCAAATATGCCCGGTGAAGGGGGGACAACCGGTACATTCAAAACCATGACCGGACTGCTAATCGGATACGCGCGTGTATCCACCAACGACCAAGACCTCACCGCCCAAAAGAATGCCTTGGTTGCCCTTGGGGTGGCGCCGGAGAAGACATTCACCGACCAGGGCCTCACCGGCGCCAACCGGGCGCGTCCCGGACTCAGGGAAGCGTTGGCTGCCTGCCGGGACGGGGACACCCTGGTTGTGACCAAACTCGACCGCCTTGCCCGGTCGCTGCGCGATGCGAAGGACATTGTCGATGAGCTCACCCGCCGTGAAGTCAAGCTCAGCATCGGCGGCTCCGTCCATGACCCGACCGATCCCGTGGGCCGACTCCTCTTCAATGTCCTGGCCATGGTCGCGGAATTCGAAGCCGACCTGATCCGGGCGCGTACCCGGGAAGGCATGGCCGTTGCCAAGGCAAAGGGCCGGCTGCGGGGGAAGCAACCCAAGCTCTCCAAGAAGCAGGAAGCCCACCTGGTCTCGGTCCACCGAGCCGGGACACACACGACGGCGGAACTTGCCGAACTCTTTGCCGTCGCCCGTTCAACCGTTTACCGTGCCATCAAACGCGCGGGCGACGCCACCGGTTAGATCCGCAAAATTTTACCGTTCACACCGGAAACCACACCTATCCACCGTTAGCGTGAATTTCCGTACCGATCCTCCTCAGACCCCAACTCGACGAGAATCTCAGGTGGGGCAGGAGACTCACCAGCTGCGATGGCCGCGAAATACTCAGCCACCATGTCCTGGTTGAACCAGAATGGGTTCAGCTCTTCCTCAGCGCGTCGGCCGTTTACCCGACCTGTCAGAGCGAGTGAGATTGCCTCCAACAGCGTCGACTTTCCGGCCTCGTTGCCACCGACGACGATATTCAGGCCCGCATTCGGTTCCATTTCGAAATCGCGGAACAAGCGGTATCCACGGACGATTATTCGTTCTATCACTTCTCGGTGACCCCCACCACTAGTTTTGGTTGAGGCGTGATGGCAGCCCCCACACAACTTTAGATCAGCATCAGACAATATGCCGTCGGCACCGTCAGTTAGACCTCGGCATGCCGGGCCCCGGCTAGGGAGGGAGCAGGCGCGCGTACGGTCAGCCTCAAGTTCAATAACAAAGTTAGTCAATTGGTCTCATTAACGATCCTTTATCAGGACCGGAGGGCCGGCCAAGCGGGGCCCGGCCGAAGCCCAGCATTCGCGGCGGTTCCAAAACCCAGGCTCATCTCACCAATGCGTCTCACCCTGGTTTTTCTCAGCAAAAGGGACTTCGGCCTTTTACGACCATCGAACCGCGCAAGACCACTTTCGCTGGTGATGGTTACAGGGGCTGAACCCGAGCAGATCAAGGAATCCGAACTGTCAGGTCAATCGTTGTGTCCCTGGCTTTGGACAGCTGAGAGTGTAGCGTGGATCGCATCGAAATACTGAAGTCTGGTGCTATAGTCCCGGGCCTTCGCCGAGGCGAGGAATCTGTCGTTTCGTTCAGATGATGCCATGAGTTTCCGGCTGTCGGGGTTCCAGAGGGTCCCCAGCTGGGCGGCAAGGTCGTCCCCGATGGTGGCGCGGATGTGTCTGCCCAACAGATATGTGGAGGCCAGATCCTGGTCAAAGTTGGCCAGCTCGAAAAGGTCGGCGTCCTTTTCGTAGTCGTAGAGGGAGTCGTTGAGGCCAGGGCTGTTCTGGTACCACATACATACGTAGCTGAGGTCCCGGGCATGCTTCGTCCATCCCAGGGCTCCCTTGTCCACCCAGGCCTTGATTTTCAACGCAGCATAGCCGGCGGCCGTCGGCACCCGAACTTCAATGCCCTCAGGCAACCGGTACAGTTCGGCTCCGTCAAAGACTTCCTGAAATGCGAAGACGTCCACGGTGTGTCCGTCGGGGTGGGGAACGGCTGTTCCCGACGGGTTCTCGATCCCTCCAAAGGGTATGAGGTCAACGGACCACTTATCGATGCGAAAGCGAATCCGGGTGTCTCCCTCAGGTTCAAGGTTCGTTATGACCGACTGGTAGGCGAAACGGTCCGGAACGGCGATGGCAATGTCTATGTCCGTGGTGCTGGCCAGCTCCGAGTGAAATCCCAAACCCCGGTGGATAAGGTCACGTGCCGAAGCGCCGACAAGCATGATCGGCTCACCCGGTTTGGCGGTGATGTCCATAACGCTCCGCAGGACAGTGCACAAGGGACCGAACTCATGAGCGGAATATGCGGACAAGTCGCTCATCGTGCTCCTTCAGTATTAGGGCGGCATCGCGCTGTCGGGGTTCCCCGCTGGCGAGCAGATCGGCGTATACGAGAGTGCTGGGAACGGTCGGCAGGTTCCCGGCCAATGTCGGGGCTTCGATGTCGAGACTGCTCGGATCCGTCCAGAACTTGTGTCTGACGAAGACATTCGGATGCTCATCCCTGCGCCACTTATTGACGACGGCCATGCGGGGTGTGAACTCTTCGACATAGACGGTCAAGCTTGATGGATTCAGCAGTTCGGGAAGGGCGCTTTCTCCGCTGACTTCCATCCCTGGCGCCAATGGCCCATGAAGACCCGGTTCAGATGATCTGAAGGCCTCCAGCGACAGCCGCGGGGCCAATTGATGAGGATAGGTCATGACCCATTGCTCGAAGAGATCGCGTTGCCTCAACAGCTGCGGGCCAGGCCCGACTGAGAGATATTCCTCTCGTTGTAAGAGCTTTAGAGTCTCCTGGGCAAGACCCACTGAAACCCCGGACAGCGTGCTGATCTCCCTGATCGTCAGGCGCGGGACGTACGGCCAGGTCAGCAGAACGAACAGCAGACGCGACCTGCGTGCGCTGAACAGATTCACTCCCGAGGCGGAAACGCCGGCCCCTGCGTCCTTCCTCTCGGGAGTTCGGCGGCTCACGCGGCGGCCTCGTACGTCGATATAGACGTTCCCGAACGCAATGAAGGCATTACCGGCCTCATCCACGAAATTCAGATTCTGTGCCCGATATCCTCTGGCCTGCCTTTCGTCGATGTAGCCCTGGGCAATCAGGGGCTTGGCCTGATTCTCCGAGGGAATGACTCGTTGCGTCAGAGCATCATCCAGGATCACAAACTTCTGGCGTTCGGCTTCCCGCTGCAGTGTGAGAAGCGGGTGCTCGAACGCGGGGCGGGTCCAACCGGTGTCTTCCACGCGTACGTCGATGCCGTACTGGGTCAGATGTTGAACGATGATGTTGATACGACTTTCCAGCATCTTCCCTCCTCTGTTCGACTTGATTGAACATTCACTGTAATTGAATCTTCATAAAAAGTGAACGCGGTACCTCGGGGCCGGACGAGCAGGCCCCGCCCGCTGACGTGTGTCGCGTGCAACCGGCTGCCAATGGGTTGGGGCTTGAGGACCAATGCTCGGGAAAGTCACGCTAAGCCGGTGGGGCCCGGTAGCCGAGGTTCTGATCGGCATCGCTGTTACGCCGGGCCACATCGCTGGGGTGGGGTGTCGTCCGATGTTTGTTGTGTAGAGGTGATCGTGGAGCGCGGGGCCTGAAGCAGGTCGGCGACGCGCTGGACGGTGTGGTCCGAGGCATCGAACGGTCACTGGTTGGAGACTGAACCGGAGTCGGTTGCGATCACCGCGCCGTTTCGCGACGAGGTCCGGATCGGCGTCGTTTGGGAAAAAACCGCTCCAACACCGACTGGACGGGGGCCTGCTCCTTGAATCGCCCGTACGGGGCATCCTTGGCCGCAGTCAAAGCTGCACAAGGAGGCACTCTGGTGTTATGCGCTCGTCAAGTTCTTGAGACAGTCTGATGTGTTTTTCTTCTATGCCGCAGCCAGTTGGCGGCGGTCTTGGTAAGCGGCCAGAGCTGCGGCCGGTTGTAATCCTCCGTTGTGGGAGTGGGGCCGTCGCCGGTTGTACCAGGATTCGATATATTCCATCACCGCGGTGCGCGCGGCGAGGTGGTTGTCGAAGTGCTGCTGGTAGTACATTTCCGTCTTCATATGGGAGAAAAACGACTCCGCCACGGCATTGTCCCAACACACACCCACGGCTCCCATCGACTGGGTAACCCCGTTCGTGGAGCACCACTTCTGGAAGTCTCCAGAGGTGTATTGCGCGCCTCTGTCCGAGTTGAAAATCGCCCCGTTCGCGTCCAGATGGCCGTGGTCGCGAGCCATCGTCAGGGCGTCGATGATCAGGCTGGTGCGCATGTGAGAAGCCATCGACCAGCCGACGATCATTCGCGTGGACAAGTCGATGACGGTCGCCAAATACAGCCATCCCGACCCTGTTCGCAGGTAGGTGATATCGCCGCAGAGCCTGGTCCCGGGGACCAGGGAGGTGAAATCGCGCTTCCCGTTCTTGTCGAGCATGTGGTTCTTGATGTGCTCGGTTCGGGCGTCGGGGTCAACGGTCGTGGTTTTCTTCCACGCCCGCATCCTGACAGCCCGCAGGCCGCGGTCGGTCATTATCGACCCGACGGTGCCCGTGGCGATGCTGACGCCTTCCTGCCCCAAAAGCGTGGTGATCTGGTCCCTCCCGGCCTTACCTTTCTCTCGGTCGTAGACGCGGACCACGTGCGCGTCGAGCTCGTCATGGCGCACCTGAGTTTTCGTGGGTTCTGCCGGGAGCAGCCAGCGGTAGAACGAGGCCCGGGAGACCTTGAGCTTGTGGCACATCCAGTCGATCGGGAAAGTGGCCTTCTCCGCACTGATAAACATGAAGTAGTCGCTTATCGTTGCTTCGCAGCGAAGAAGGCGCTGACTTTTCCCAAGAATTCGATCTCCCGTTTCAACTCGGCGTTCTCGGCTTGCAACGCCTTGTACTTCGCCCACTCGACCGGGCCAGGGTCCTTCGCGCCAGCATCGGGATGCTCCTCTTTCCAGACCCGGACCCAGTTCCCCAGCGTCCCCTCCACGACCCCAATCTCGGGTGCCACCTGCGCAATCGGCCGGCCCGATGAAACCACCAGTTCCACGGCCTCGGCCCGGAACTCGGCACTGAACTTACGACGATTCGTCATGAAACAGATCCTCCTAACGCCTGTCTCAAATCACTGTACGGGCGCATTAGGCAGCGGAGGTCTTGTGGGGTGTCATTTCACCGTGAGTGTGCCGTGCATGTTGCCGTGGAAGCTGCAGTGGTAGGGGTAGGTGCCGGGTTTGGTCGGGGCGGTGAAGGTGCCGGCGCCGGGTTTGATGTTCGCGTCGAACGCGGCACCGGTGTCGGCGGTGATGGTGTGCGTTTCGATGTCCTCGTTGGTGACGGTGATCTCGGTTCCGGGGCTGACGGTTTCGGCTCCCTGGTATGTGAAGCCCTTGATCAGGATTTTTGTCGAGGCCGCCGCGGCGGTTGAAGAGGCCGGGCTGGGGGTGGGGGGAGTTGTTTCAGTGGTGGGGGCCGATGTTGGCTGTTCTGCCGCTGGTGGTGTTGCTGTCGTGCCGGGCCCGGACGTGCCGGGGTTCCCGCAGCCGGAGAGAGCCAGCGCCGCCGCTGCTGCGGCGAGTCCGAGCGCCCGGGTTGTTCTGATGTTGGCGGTCATGATGAAACCTTTCGTTGGTTCCGGGGTGGTGGTGCGGGGGGTGTGTCAGGGGTGTTCGATCCAGCAGGCGAGGATGGTGGTGGAGAGCTGGTAGGCCAGGGCGTTCCTGGTGATGTTGTCCGGTCCGATGGTGGCGGGCAGGTCGGTGGCGTCCACGTGCAGGATGAAGTTGTCTTTTTGGAAAATGGCTGAGCCGTCGGCGGTTTCATAGGCCGGGAATCCCAGATTCGGGAGGCCTTCGATGGGTTTGGCTTCTTTCGCGAGGGCCTGCATCGCGTCGAAGTATTTCAGTGCCGAGGCCTTGTCGGCGGCTTCCTGGACGGAGATTACCAGTGACCCTTCGTTCAGGTGGTAGGTGCAGGTGAAGGTGTTGTTAGCCCAGTCGTTGATGGTGTGGGGGTCCGAGTCCAGGTCCAGGATGGAGGTGAGCCTGTCTTTTGGCTGGTCTCCGCAGACCATCAGGGCAGCGTCACTGGGACCGTCTTTGGTGGCGCCGGGCGAGGACGTTCCCCCGCGCTGATGCCCGTCGCCGTGGCCGGCGGTGTTCCCTGCCTCGGGCTTAGCTGCGGACGGGGCCGGCGTCGAAACCTCCGACGGCGCGGACACGGAACCGGCAGCGGCTGCGCAGCCGGAAAGCAGCAGAGCGGATAAGGCCACGGAGGCCAGCAATGGCTTGTGATGTTTCACAGCTTCTCCATCCTGGCCGCCCCGTGTTGCGGGTCAGCGGCCGTTGTCAGGCTTTGAGTTTGGCGTAGATGACGTAGTTGTCATCGAAGAGCCCGGTGGCGGGGTCGTAGCCGTCGCAGGTAATCAGCCGGAGTTCGGCTCCCGGTGTGTTGCCGTAGACCTCGAGGGTGGGGAATTGGTTCTTGCTGTAGAGGGCTCCGCGGTCAACGGTGAACACGGCGGTGCTGCCGTCGGTTCGGGACACGTTGATCTCGTCGCCGTTTTTGAGCTTCTGCAGGTCCGCGAAGACTCCGGTATTCCCGCCGAGGGCGTTCACGTGGCCGAGCATCACCGAGGGGCCGCTTTCCCCGGGGGTGGGGGAGCCGTTGTACCAGCTGGCGGGTGCGCCGCTGCCGGTATCCTGCGGTACTTCCAGGGAGCCGTTCTCGCGCAGCCCCAGATGGAGAAGATCCGTCTGGACCCTGATCGAGGGAATGCTGAGGGTGACGGGAGCGGAAGCGCCGGGCACCGGTGGAAGCTGCTTTGCGGGCGGGGCCTCTGCGGGGGCGGGGGGTGGTGTGGCTGCAGTTGCCGGGGGAGGGGCGGTCGGGGTGGCCGAGGCCGACGCCGAGGTTGCAAGGGAAGCGGGAGGAGCGGACCCGGCATCGGCGGTTCCGGCGGCGCAGCCGGCCAGGGACAGCAGGAGCAGAACCCCGGCCGCCACGGAGGCCGGGAGGCCTCCGTGGCGGCCGGGGTTCTTGGTTCTCACTGTAGTGATCCGTTCAATCGGTGCTTAGGCTGCCGTGCCGGCGTTGCGGCGGCGGCGCACGACGTAGGCTCCGCCGGCGAGGGCGACGAGGACGAGGCCGCCGCCGAGGGCGAGGGCTCCGGTGTCGGTGCCGGTTTCCTGGGTGACGCCGGTGTCAGCGCCGCCTGCGGGCATTTTCATCTGCCCGGCCTTCAAGGTCCCGCACAGGGCGGGGGAGGTAGCTGCCAGCGGAAGGCTCGGAACGATGTCGCTCTTCGCCGCCTGGGCGGCAGTGCTCAGCGTGGCCGGGTCCAGGCCGTGGACGACGACAACCGCGGTTCCTGCTTTCAGGGATGCCTGGGTCTCGGCGTTCAGTTCGAACGTGCGGTCGACGGTGTAGGACGCGCCCTGGCCGGCGAGCTTAAGATCCGTACCGGCTGCCGGGCTGGTGTCGCCACTGGTCGAGAGCGTGGTCTGGATGGGGCCGTAGGCCGGGTCACCCTCGGTGGTGGAGATGACCTTGTCGCCGTCCTTATCGGCCGAGGGTGCGGGGCAAACACCCTGCTTGCCGCCGTGGATGTGCTGGACGTGCGGGTACGGGGCGTCCATGAAGGTTGCGGGCATCCCCGAAACTTTCAGGACGACGTGGGCCTGGTTGCCGGTGACATCAACGGTGATGGTGCCCGAGCCTGCACTGCCGTTGAGCTGACCCAGGGTGGACTGGTAGGACTGGTCCGCGGCCATTGCCGGGGAGCCGGAAAGGGCCAGTGCGGCCAAAGCGAGAGTAGGTACTGCCATAAAGCGGAGTGTCTTATTCATTTGAAATATCTCCTCTTACACGCGCGTGTGATTTTGACGACGTCCCAAAGTAAGGGACACAAGCACTTCGAAGCCAAACATCAAAAGGATGGACAAACAAGTGATATGGACCACAATAATTTGATAATCGCAGTTTGAGTTGAACCCGGTGTGAGCCGGGCAGGCCACGGAATGACGTTTACAAGGCCGCAACTTCCGGAGCTTGCTCAGGCGTGCGACGGGCCGTGACGCCCGCGCCTCTGTGTGGCTGATCCGAACCGCGCTCCTCGCCGTTGCAGGGCAAAGCCGGTCAGAGCCAGCCCTCCGGCGACGGCTTCAGCGACGGCAGTGATGACCTTGGCCGTGTACCAGACGGGTTCGTACATCCCCGGCAGCGGCCCGAGGGCAGGGACCTGAACATACCGGTAAAGAATGACAGCGGCCAGCGAAGACACCCCTACGATTGCAGCGGCAGCGAAAGCTGTCCGGGAACCTTTCAGCAGCACAAACACCGCCACCAGGGCTGCGGCTCCGGCCTGAACCAGGAACAGGGTGCCCTGACCAATGCCCCCCGGTGCGGCCTGCTGATAACCGGGTGCAAGCTGGACATGGATCACCGCACTGACCACCAGGCCCGCTGCGACAGAGATCCGCAAGACCCAGAGAGGACGCGTCCGTTCAGCAGGTTTCAGGTCTACTGGGCTCATCTTACGACCAGCGTCCCGCTCATCTGCGGGTGAAAAGTACAGGTAATCCCATATTCAGCGGGGTCCTGCGGCGCCTCGAAAACCACCGTCCCGCCGGCCTGGACCTCAACGTCGAACCCGCCTTCACTCTTGGCCGTGAGTGTGTGCGGGGCGCTGTCCGCGTTCGTCACCGTCACCATCACCCCCGGCTTCACGGACGCCGGAACCTCAAACGCGAAGTCCCTGATCGTAATAGTCGCCTCACCGGCCGGTGCCGAAGCATCAGCTGACGGGCCAGAAGCGGTGCTGCTGGCCGGAGGCGGCGTGGTGGCAGAGCCCCCGCCCGAACCGGCGCATCCTGTGATGCCGGCCAACGACACAGCCGCAGCTACGATCAGGACCTTGTTGATCATTCTCATGAGAATCCCTTCAGGGATGTGTCCTCAACACGCCGGACGGCGCGCCCATCAGTAAACCACCCCGCACACCCTATTCGTCACCCCCGCCCTCACGGACTGCCCCCGCAGCCCCCTAAACAGGCCGGCCATGCCCGGAGGACGTTTTCCGATGGTGAAAGCCAGCATGCTGATGGTCTGTGTAGGCTGGCCCCATCCGGCGCACTACACACCGCATTTCACATCGAAGGGTGAGTCATGACTGAAATTACTGCACATCACGGATTGTTCAAGGACACCAACCTGCACGTCGATGACACCGGCGGGCCGGGGCGCCCGGTGGTCCTGATCCACGGGTGGCCGCTGTCGGGGGAAGCGTTCCAGGCCCAGGTTCCGGCCCTTCAGGGCGCCGGATACCGGGTCATCACCTATGACCGGCGCGGTTTTGGCCGCAGCGACAAACCCAGGGCCGGGTACACGTACGACACCCTGACCGAGGACCTGCACGCACTGCTGGAGCAGCTTGACCTCAACGAGGTCACCCTGGTCGGTTTCTCCATGGGCGGGGGCGAGGTCGCCCGCTACTTCACCCGGTACGGTGCCGAGCGGCTGCGCAGCGTGGTCTTCGCCTCTGCCGTCCCGCCCTACCTGATGCAGACCGAGGACAACCCTGACGGTCCCCTGACCAAGGACGCGGCCGCGAAGATGACCGCTGACCTGACCAAGGATGAAGATGAGTTCTATGACGGATTTACCCGCACGTTCTTCTCCGTCAACGGAGAACTCATGGTCAGCGAAGGCCAGCGCCAGGACGCCCTCGCGTTATGTAAGCAGGCAGACAAGAAAGCAGCCCTTGCCTGCATGGCCGCCTTCGGCGCGACGGACTTCCGCGATGACCTGCTCAAAGTGACCGTCCCGGCACTCGTGCTCCACGGCGACGGCGACGCCACCGTCCCATTCGCGGGATCCGGCCAGCGCACCCACGCGACCCTGGCCGGCAGCGAACTGCATGTCATCGCCGGCGGACCGCATGGATGCAATGTCAGCCACCCCGAGGAATGGAACAAAACACTGATCCAATTCCTGGCGAAATAGCCCCTAATACGGCGGGGACCGGGCTGTCCGCGCCGTCGGGCGGCTCCAACTTCATCAGCGCCCGAGTGTATCTGTCCTTTGTATCCTGGCCGGGCTGGTCAAGGGCAAGCGGCTCGTCAAGAGCTGGCGCATCACGGTCTTCCTGGTTTGTCTCTTCGCCGTCATGGCCGCGCCCGGCCCGGACGCCATGAGCATGTTCTACCGTGCCGGTCCCATGCTGGCGCCGTTCTTCGCGGCCATCGGGCTGTGCCTGCTGAACGACCGCAACCGCGAGCAGCGGACAGCTAAGCGCACAACGGAAACCGCAGCCACAGCGGACCAGACAACTCCAGGCTCCGAGCTGGAGAATCTCTAGCCATTGGTGCCCGGGACTGGCACCATGCCGGCCCGGGCCGGGACGCCGGCCCAAACGCTCTCGCGTCAGTCCCCGGGGCGCCGCCACCAACCAGAACGTATCGGCGCAATCGATGCGTACCTCCCTCCGGCCAGGGAGCGCCGGGCCGAGGACACGCCTACTCGACGCGCAGGCCAGCGCCTGACGCTGACCGGGGCGACGCGCTTGCCGTGGGGCAGGGAGTCCACGGACTACGCCGTCAGGAACCGCTAGGAGTGTGCCTTCCGCGGTCCGGGCGTTTGCGGAGGGTGCTGGGTCAGGAGCTGGCGGCGCTTCGGTTGATGTCGCCGTTGACGCCCTTGGGGAAGAACCCGCCTGCTTTTGCTGCCTTGGAGGTGAGGTAGGCGATGTTCAGGACCTGTCCGGGGCTGCGGCTGAAGGCAATGCCGTTCGCGTCGGTCGGGACGAGGTTGGCAGTGTCTTTGGTGCCGATCCCCTGGTCGAGGTCGGTGGATCCGTCGAGGCTGTTCCGGGCATCAGAGATCGCTTGGGCGGGCGCCTGCAGATCACGTGCGTACAGGGTGGTTCTGATGATGCCGGCGTGGTAGGCCTCGACGGCGAGGATCCCGGCGGCGGCTTCGAGGTAGGTTTTGTTATCGATCAGCGGGGCTGCTCCTTTGTATGCCGTGACGCCGACGTCTTCGAAGATGAACGCGCCGAGAAGGAAGCTGGCCTCGTCGGCGAAGGGGTTGAACTTCTGGCCTGCTTTGATCAGGCCCGCGGCCATTGCGGCGGCGGTGAAGCTGGCTTCCAGGTCAATCTGGGGCCGGGAAAGAGCGGCTTTTCCGAGCGCGGTGCGGAGGAATTTGACGTGGGATTCCTCGTCCGCGGCAATTTCCTTGGCGTTTTTTCGATCAGGCTGCCTGCCTTGAACGGGACCTTCGCTCCGCCGGTGACGCCGCCTTTGCGGCCCTTGCCGTCCCCGACCCCCGTGTCCGGACGGGTCTGGTGCCCGGCAGTCAGAATCGGATGGTGCCGCCCGGTACCCCGCTGGCCGGCCCCGGGTGACGGGCGGCCCGGAATTGGCTCTTGCCCTGTACGGCTAGTGCCCGGGCTTGCCGGGTGGGACGATGCTTGTATGAGCGAGAGCACACATCCCGGCGCGGAAGGGACTTCTGGGGGCGGCGAGGAAAATCGTGACCAGGGTTTGGATAAGGAGAACCCGAAGAGGCCGATCACGCAGCCGATGCGCACCGTGGGCCAGCGTCGCCGGGATTCCGAGAAGAAGCTCGAGGACCACCAGCGCGAATCCCGGACAAAACCGCCGGACTGATGGGCGGTGCCGCGCGGACGCGAACGACGCCCGGCACGGGCAGTAAGCAGTGGCTGCATCTTCGGAGGACACCGGCGGTTGGACCGCCGTTCGCGGACAGCAAACCGGACGCCCGACCCGGCGGGGCGGTGTCCGGTGGTGGCTAGGATGGAAGGGTCAGCCGCCGGGGAGAGTCCGGCGGGAACGACCGGAAGGGTGATCCTCATGGGTGTGGACGACAAAATCGACAACACCGCCGAGAAGCTTGGCGGTAAGGGCAAGGAAGCTGCCGGGAACGCCACCGGAGATCACGACCTCAAAGCCGAAGGCAAGGTTGACCAGGGCAAGCTGACCTGAAGCAGGCCGGCGAAAAGGTCAAGGACGCCTTCAAGAAGGACTAGGCGCCCCAACACGAGAGTGCGGCAAAGGGCACGGCCCGACCACACCGGTCGGGCCGTGCCCTTCCCCTCCTCCGTCCATCGCGGCAGGTCGATGTTTTGTTGACACGATCAGTTATCGGCGTTCGGACCTATGTGACAACTGAACCGTCAGCAGTCGCCCCTCTGAAGGCGTCCCACAGCGACCGAACAGAACAGGGACGTTCCGCGCACGGCATGTGGTTGTGTTCAGGGAGTCTGGGCGGTGATCCATTGTCGGGCGTCGAGTTCGCCGACGCGCCGGTACAGCGTCGCCCGGGACATGCCCAGGTCAACGGCCACCTGGGTGGCGGGCTGCCCGGCGTCGATCAGGCGGCGGGCGTTCTCGATCTGGCTGTCGGTGAACCGTTCCCGGCGCCCGCCCAGGTCTCTGCCGGCGGCCCGGCGCTTGGACACTGAATCGGTGATCCGTTCCCGTTTGATCTCCAGTTCCATCTGCGCGAGGGCTGCCAGGACGGTGAAGACCATGCCGCCCATCGGCGTGCCCGTGTCCACGTCGCCGCCGCCGAGGTTCAGCACGCGAAGACCGATCCCTCGCTTTCGCAGCACTGTGGCCAGCTCCAGCATGTTGGCGGTGGAGCGCCCCAACCGGTCCAGCGTGGTGATCACCAGGGTGTCGCCCTCATGCAGGGCATCAAGAGCCATACCGAATGCCGGCCTCAATGCCCTGGCTCCGCTGACCCCATGGTCAATGTAGAGGTCATCCCGTCGCACTCCGGCAGCCCGCAGGTCCGCGATCTGCCGGTCGGTGTCCTGTGCCCGGGTCGATACCCGGGCGTATCCGATCAGCTTGCCCATTTTCGGCTCCAAAGTGTCCCGCAACAGTGGTTGACCATCGCAATTTTGCTTCCTACTTGCAGGACATAGTAGCAAGACACCAAGTTGCTTGAAGCGACAAGGGCATTGAAATGTCTCGACTCGTAGTCTTGCAACCCTAGGGATACGAGACGGAGGAGTGGTTGCGCTGGAGTCATCCCCGCTCGAGAGATGATCGGATCAACTCACCCGGCAACGACATCCGCAGCTCCTTGATTCACAGTGAATCAAGGAGCTAGACTAGAACCCACGAAGAAAGGAAAGCTGATGCTCACCATGGACAGCGGCCTCGCCGCAATGCATCGCCAGGCACTGCAGCGCCAGGCCCGGCAGCGCGTCGATCTGCTTGACGATCTTCGGGCGGTTCAGAATGTGGCCCAGCGGAACTTCAGCCAGCGGGAGATCGCCGAGGTTCTGGCAACCAGCCAAGCCAAAGTTCACCGCATGTTGAAGGCAATCGAGCGCAGGGAAGGAAACCTCGAGCTGGATCCCGAGGAGATAATCCTCCGCGCCTTCGCCTACGACACACCGCGGGAAGAACTCGTGGCCAAACTCAAGACCTTTGCCTACACCTTTGGCGAAGAGGCACCGTATCCGCATGAAGGACGCATCCCGGGCAGTTGGGATCAGGTCGTAGCTGCAGTAGCGCAGGGTCTTCTCAGTGAAGAAGAGTTCAACAACGTCAGGGCGGCCATTGGCCGCTGAAAGGGAAGAAATCCATTCCGCCCTCACTGACCTTTTCGCGCCCGGGGGTGCCCTCAATCAGCGACCGGACGAGTTGACCAAATACTTCGATGATCTGGCAATCGTACGAACAGCGCACGCGTACATGCAGCTGCAAAGCGACGTCTCGGCCGGTGGGCAAGCGGTCGTAGTGACGGCGGGCCCACCGGGAGCCGGCAAGACGGCAGCCCGCAAAACGATGTCCCTTGGCGGGTACCGGATTATCGACGCTGACATTGCAAAGGACCTGCTGCTCATAGAAGCTGAGCGGCAGGGATTACTGGCCTACCGGCACTCACACGTGCTGCAAGGGAAAACCAGGAGGGGCCGGCGCCCAGTGCGCCGGCCCCTCCGCTTTTAAGAGATCCGCGCTCGGGCATGTGTGGCCGCTTCGTCGCCCCCCTGATAGAGGACGGACTCCTCGGGCTCATCGGCCCCGGCTCAGGCATGCGCTTACCCTCCCCTCAGGAGAGGGCCTCACTGTGGGCGTCTTGGCAGATATCCGGGGCTGGTAGTGGCGGGGAAAGCCGTAGGAGTAGTAGGATTACTACTACTCCTACTACTACCCCTGAGGTTGTCGCCGTGACGTTGAGTGTGAAAGACCGTGTGTTCGCTGCTGCGGAGCAGATCAGTGCCGAGCGACGGCCGACCGTGTCGACGGTGCGGGCTGCGGCGGGCGTGAGCAACGCCGATGCCACCCGCTACCTGAAGGAGTGGACGGAGGAGAAGCATGCCGCCGGGGGCCAGCTCGCCGCAGCGCCGGCCGCACTGCTGGAACAGGCCGCACGCCTGGCCGGGGCCTGCTGGGCCGAAGCGTCCGGGCTGGCCGACGAGCGCCATGCCGGCCTCCAAACGGCTTGGGCGCAGGAGAAGAAGGACCTGAACCTGGAGATCGCCGAACTCGTCGCGGACCTGGACAAAGTAAGTGCCGAGAAAGACTCTGCCGTCACAGAACTCACGGCCAGGATCACCGCGCTGGAGGCCCAGTTGGCGGCGACGGGGGAGCAGTTCGCCCTGGCCCAGACCGCTGCGCAGGATGCTACCCGGGAGGCAGCCGCGGCTCTCACCCGGCTGGCAGCCGCCGAGGCACGTACGAGCACCCTGCAGGAGGCACACGATGCCCTGCTGCAACGCATCACACCGCAGACCCCAGCAGAACCGAAGCAGGTCACCGGCGGGGAAGTTTAGGGCGGGCCCAGGGAGTCCCGGCTGCCCCGACCGGGCGCGGCATGCCTTTGACGCTGCGCACCGTCAGGGCCGCCACAGGCCCCTGGTGCAGGGCAGAGACCTGAACGCTGCGATCACGTACTTGCCCGCCATAAGCAGGAGGCTGTCTGGCAGGCAGCAGTTGGGGGACCGGATGAGGCAGAAGACAACGAGTGGACGAACTGCAACACCGGAACGAGGGCTAAACGCGATGGCACGAAACTCTGATGGGGGAGAGGTTGTCCCGGATCTGGAGCGTCCCGGGATGCAGTTCCTGAGGATGCTCACGCTGGCCCAGGTGAAGGAGATTCTGAACGTCGGAATGGCGACGGTTTATGCCCTGCTTGCATCCCAGGGACTCCGCGGAGTTCAACTCGGCGGGAGGCGCGTGTGGCGGGTGAGCGAGGCGGACGTAGCTGACTATCTGGAGCGGGCCTACGCCCAGACGAAGGCCCGCATCGAGGCCGGCCAAGTCGGTGAAGAGGAAGCCGCCGAAGACTGAACCGGTGCAACCATTTATTCGAGTGGCCGTCACGTTGACGCGACGGCCACTCGTGCGTCCCGGAGCCGATGGTCGCGTTGCCATTTGTCGTTCGGAGCTGAGAAAAGCCGGCCCCGTCTCGTGGTGATACGCGGCCGGCTGTCTTAGTCCGTGGGGAAGGTTGCCGGTCGTGCTGTACCGGCGCGATGGGCGGCTGTGCAGGATCGCCGGTCACCTGGGGTTCGTTGCCCGCCCGTGGTGACCTGGCGATGGTGTGCAGCCGGTCAGGTGGGCCCCCGTCGTCCAGGTGTGTGCGGGAAAAGCCCGGAGGAGTTAGCTTTTGCCGTGCACAGGTGGGCGAGGGGCTACTCCGCGGAACCGCCAGCCACGGGAGCCGACGCCGGTGCAGTTTTACGCCCACGGGGTCGCCCGCCGGCCTTCTTGGCTGGGGCGTCCAGGCCGAAGCCGCGCAGGTCGGATTCGGTCCAGTCTGCGCGGAGCGCCGCCTGGTAGTCCTTGGCGTACTTCTGTTCCGCTGCGGCGAGCAGCTGAGCAGCTTCCTGGACCTCGACACCGCTGGCAGCGGCCGTCTTTACGGCGCTGACCTTGGTATCCCGAGCGGCGTCAATCTTGGCGGCGGCTTTAGCGGCGATGTCGTTGATATCCATACCCCAAACCCTATCGGTCATCACCGACACCGGAAAGAGGGTTTTTGGTGACCAGGCGTGAAAGAGCAAAAACCCTCAAAGAAGACCGTCCGGAGCAAGCTATACACTTACACGGGTGTAAGTGGCTTGTCGCGCTCGACACTGGCGGTCGGGTGCGTCACACTGGTCAGTGTGGTCCCCGGTTCCGGGGTCGCTGCGCTGGGCCGTTGAAGGGATGGATTGAATGTCGGATGAGGGATTCGCTCACCGTTTCAATCTGTCGCGCCGCCGTCGGGAGAACACTCCGGCGGGGACAAAGAAGCGCCGTGACGTGTGGGTCACGGTCGAGGAAGAAGCGGCCCTTGTTGCGAAGGCCGAACGGGAGAAGGTTACTGTTCCGAACCTGCTGATTTCTTCGGCGCTGTCGGAGACCCACGAGACGACAACGGAACGTCGGGCCATTGGTGCGGAGCTGATGTCACTGCACAATCTGTTGGCCCGTTCCTCGAACAACATCAACCAGCTGGCGCGCCAGGCCAATGCCACTGGCGAGTTTCCCGCCGAGGCCCGCGAAGCGTTGAAGCACATCCGCTCCGTAGCCATGCGAATCGACGACGCCATTGACGGGTTGATGTAGGGATGATTCCGAACATCACCCGCGGTTCTCGGATGTCAGGGCTCATGGTTTACCTGACTTCGACTGATACCGAAAAGACGAAGAACGCCCACAGTGATCCACACCTAGTGGCTGGGGATGCTGCGATCATGTCTTGGTACGACGACGGTGTCCTGGACCGTGACGATGCCCTGGCGATTGCCAAGCACTTGGACCGCCCGCGCAAGTTGTTCGGTGTGTCGGTGCAGATCAAAGACATGCAGTGGGACGCGGCCAAAAAGGAACGCGTCCACGTCGGGTACAAGGACGCGTCCGTGTGGCACTGCTCGCTGAGTCTGCGTGCCGAAGAGGGCGCGCTGACGGATCAGCAGTGGGGCGATATCGCCAACGACTTCATGGACTCCATGGGCTTCACCGAAGCCAGCGGAAAGGCACAGTGCCGGTGGGTTGCGGTCAACCACGGCACCAGTGAGAACGGCAACCACCACATCCACCTGGCCGTCTCCCTGGTCCGGGAGGACGGCACGAAAGCCTCCACCCACGGCGACTACAAACGAGCGCAGCAGACCTGCCGTGAGCTGGAGGTCAAGTACGGGCTGGAACAGCTCTCCACCGTGCACGCCACCCGCGGCTACGACCAGGCGGAGAAAGCCACCGCCGTCCGGGACGAGCGGGAAATGCACCGCTCATCCCTGGCCCGGAAAGTCCGCGCCAGCGCCAGCTCCTCCGCGACCGAAGGTGAGTTCGTCCGGCGCGCCCGGGAGACCGGCATGCTGGTCCGTCCCCGCTACGCGAAGAACACCACCGACGTCATTGTCGGGTACTCCGTAGCAGAACGCCCGAAGCAGGGCGAACGGCCCATCTGGTTCGGCGGCGGCACCCTCGCCTCCGACCTTAAGCTCGGTGCTTTGCGTGAAGAGTGGATGGAGTCACCTCAGCTCGCAACGGAAGCCGCGGCCGAGTGGAACGCGGCGGCCCGCAACAAACGCACCGTCTCCAAGACCGGCCCCGAGCACGCAACACCGCCGGCGGAAATGTGGGTCCAGTACACCCGGAACGCGACCGCACTGGCGGATCAGCTGCGCACCATCCCGCGGGATGATCACGCGACGTGGGCGAAAGCGGCCAGGGAAGTATCGGGTGCGTTCGCGGCGTGGTCCTACCGGCTGGAACCGACACCGGGACCGCTGGCGGCCACCGCCGCCGAACTGTCCCGCACCGCCCAGCTCCGCGCACCACGGGAACACAGCAAACCCGTCGCGCTACCGTCGATTGCCGGGACCGCCATGTTGTTCATGGCCGCATCCAGCAAAAACAAAACGGCCGCCCAAACAGCACTCATGGTGCAGCTGATCAACACCGCCTTCGCCGTCTATGAAATGCATGCCCAGTCCGGACGGACAAGGGAGGCGCAGCGCATCCGAGCAGTGGTCGAGCAACAGCTTGCCCCGTTCACCGGCACCATGCCCAAGGCCGTGCTGGTGGGTGCAGAACAGCAGCCGGCTACGGAAGCAGCAGTGCCGCCCAGGTCAATCGACATCGCCCGGCGCGGCATGGTCCCCATTCGCCCGGGATCAGCAGTGCCCACAACGCCAACACCGGCAACGCCGGCCAAGACCTACCAGCCCAGCCGACGCGACTCCGGGCCGGGCCTGGACCGATAAGACTCACACCACTAGTGCAAGGGGAACACGATGAGTGAAGCAGATGGAATGGACGATGTTGTGGACGGCGGGCTACGCCAGTCGCTGATGATCGCCTCACGCATTGCCGAGACTCTGGCCCGCCGCCGGCAGGAATCCCAGCGGCAGCAGGAACACCAAGATGCCCAGATGGCGCACGAAGCACAGGCACGCCTCGCCGCCGAACGCAGCGCAGCCCACGCAGCGCTGGCCCCGGTGGAAAAGGACCAGTGGTGGGACAAAGCCGGGCCCCACGACATTGCCACGGCCCACGCCGTCGCTGAAGGCTGGAAAGACCACGACCCCACCGCACTCGCCGCCTCGGAAAAGATCCGTCAGGAAGTCTTCACGCGCTACGGCATCGACACCCACGACGTCGGCACTGACGCCGCCTATCTGGAATCAGGGATCCAGACCATCACCACGGAAAAGGCCCGGCAGGACGAGCTGGCCCGCAGCCAGGAAGAAACACGCAAGGCCGCCGCCGAACACGAAAAAGCCATGGGCCTGCTCGCCGCTGCCCGCGCCGAAGAACTCCGCGCACAGGCCGCGACGCTGGCCCCCGAAATGGAACGCCACCAGGTACCCGCGGAATATTTGGCGAACCCCGAACTGGCCCAGGCCTTGCAGACCGCGCACAGCGCCAAGACCCCCGCAGCAGTGGCGGCCGCCGACGCCACCGTTCAGGAACGTCTGTTCCTCATCGGCAAGGACGGCATCAACGGTCCCGACCTCGACCAGCTGCGCAAGGAGACGACCGCGAACGTCAACGGCGCCGGTGCCTCGCACTTCGAGGATCCTGCGTTCGTAAAGGCCGCCAAGGAGATGCACGAGGCTAAGCTTTTGGCCGAGGGCGGTTTCAAGGGCTCTGAACGGACGCCCGTGGAGCAGCGCTACGAACGGGCCGAGAAGGAACTCTTCGCCCGCATGGAGAGCGTCGGCCGTGAAATCGAGAACCGTGTCACCGGCAACGACAGCACCCGGATCAAAGACCAGGGCCTCAAAACGGAGACGACGTCGGCTGCCGGCTACGGTTCGGCGGAGCACTTGGAGAAGTTCGCGGATTCATTGGAGAACAGTGGAGCCAACGAAGCCCAGGTTCGTGGGCGGCTTGTTGCAGCCCGCAGCGAAGCAACACACCCCAGCGCAGCGGTGACAATGGGTAAGGGCGCCACGAAGGCCAGAAAGTCCCGCAGGGGAGCGTCAGTGGGCGCTGAGAGAGGCAAAAATGGCTTGAGCCGTTAGGACACGTCCCTAGGTAAGGAGGGGGACGCCAACAGGCGTCCCCCTCCTTACGCTTCTTCAGTTGCGGGGGTCATTAGCGGCGAGGCCGACAACACTGACCTCCAATTCTCCTTCGTCAAAGTCCCCGTAGGCCGCTCCATAAACGCTAAGGAATTGGTTCCAATCCTTCGCTAGAACAGTGCGCTCCCCGCCGTCTGGGTCATTTCTCCTCCGAACGATATAAGTCGAGAGCGAGGGGCCGCTATGGACCCCGTTGGAAAGATGTTGAAATTCGATTCCAACGTCTTGGAGTGTCTTATCCCGCAACGCGATGGCCTGGTAGTCGGCTTGGACGTCGTGGCTTTCAGCCGTGGGATATGCGATCTCTAGCTCGAGAGCTGTGGTTCCTGCATCGACGGGGTAGTCGAGATCAAGACGTACGTTGAATCCAGCTCCTTCGAGGGCGGTTGTGGCGGCGGCCCGATCTGACGCTGGCACCTGAATAACTATCAGTATTGTTCTCATGCCCAAACTCTACGGTCGGCGCGAGAAGTGCACCGGCTGGTCTAAGGCTGGCATCTAAAGTTAGAGCATGCAGCAACTCTTTGACTTCGCTTTCGCAAGACTCCACCATGCCGAAGCGAAGAGGAAAGAATTCGGCGAGGCTTGGAAGCAATACATTTCAACCCATCCTTGGGATATCGACGTCCGCAATGTCACCTCAACGACGTTCGAAGTTTTCGCCGTCACACGCGAGCAAGCCCCGGTAGAGATGTCTCTGGCATTCAGTGACTGGCTGGCAACGGTTCGTGCGGCTCTAGATAACGGCCTCTATGCTTGGGTTGCATCAGCCACTGGGCAGAATCCGCCCCCGCTGGCTGAGCGCATCCAGTATCCAATCTGTTCGACCCCGAAAGAGTACGCGAGCCAGCGCAAGCGCCTATCGGGTGTTCCTGAGAGCATTCTCGAAAAAGTTGAAGCGGCCCAGCCCTATCATGGCGCTTACGGTCCCGAAAGCACCCTGGTCTACTGGGTCCATGAACTAGCCAGAATCGACCGGCACAGAAGCCTTCACGTGAGCTTAGGTACGGTCAGCGAGCATCGAATCCGTCTGCTGCTCCCTGCAGACGTGGCGGCGACTTTTGATGCGTCAGTGGAGCCATATCAACACATCGAAGGTGAGCTTTTGATCGGCCGCTTCACCACGAGCAAACCAGTGTCACGCTTTGACATGAAAGTCGACCTCAGAGGTGTTGGAATCGACCCCGAAATCCAGTCGTGGGCCGGTTTCAGGATGAACGGACGGCGGACTTCTCTTATGGAGCGGATGACCTACACCGAGCTTTTCACCTTGAACACAATAGAGAACATGGCTTTGTTCAGTGGTATCGAGCCGCCCGACGGGTTCATCACCTTTGACCCGCCAGAATCACCGATTTCGGGTTGAAAAAATGGGGAGACTGCCAACGGCGTCTCCCCATTCATGTCGAGGCGCGTTCTATGCGAGCTGTGCACGTAGATCTGGGAACCACCCGGCCGGTGCTTTCTTGGGTTCCAATTGGTCGGGATCGCGGTGCTTTTGCATGTCGCATTTATAGAACGGGCCGCGTGGGTCCAGGAGCACGCTCATGTGGTGGTCCGCGTGGTCCTTGAACCAGACACTGATACCTGTGGCTCCATCCAGCCTGAGGTGTTCCCAGGCCCGCCACAGTGCCTCTACCCGGGTGACTGCTTCCGGGTGGAAGTACCACTCGATGCACCACTTCGCGGCGCGACCGTCGACGTCGCGGACGTACGTTGGCAGCAACTGCTCATGCAGAAACTCTTCGGCTGAGCCGTAGACCAATTCAGCCGGCTTTGCTCTTCTGCCGGGGGCTCCGCTGGTGTTTCTGTGTCGCTTGAGCTGAAGCGGCCGATGTCGGTAGTCATCTCAGAACCTCCTACCCCGTGACCCAGGGATTAGCGACCGACGCAGCGGCAACCGGAACAGCCTCTTCGTCGGGTCGCGGGCTGTACTTTTTGATGGACGCTTCCACGGCGTCCTTGTGCGGTCCGGTGTACCAGGGCATGGTCCGGACCAGGGTGGCTGGTGCACCTGAGGCGAGGATCACGGCGCGGCCGCGGTCCAGTTCGGCGAGGTTGGAGACGTCGAAGATGCGTTCCTTGCCCTCTTGGCGGGAGCGGCTGGACCCGGTCTTGCCGGAGGAGACGGAGACGTTGGTGTAGCTGTAGTCCCCGATCAGGTCCGAGAGCGCCCGGAGGAAGCCTTCTTCGGCGACACCGCCGCCGTAGACCTTGACGTTCGCGGCGGACCAGATTTTCCGCATGCTCGCCTCGCCCCAGAGTTCGACGCCCTGTGACCAGGACTGCAGGATGCCCATGACGATCAGGCCCTTGGACCCGTAGTGGCTGAACTGATCCGGCAGACCGGCCCAGCGGACGACGTTGGCCAGCTCATCGAGGGCGAACAGTGCAGGCTTGGGCAGGCGGCCGCCGCTGCGTTCGGCCCGTTCCTCCATCGCTTCGGCGATCGCCACCGTCAAGGCTGTGGTGAGCGGGGCGGCTGAGCCGGCCCCTTCCTTGGAGAGGATGTAGATCGTCTCCTGGGAGGCCGCGAACGCGTGTGGGTTGAACTGCCGGCGGGCGTCCGTGGCGACCGTTGCGCCGCCTGTCGGGGCGACCCAGCGCAGCGTGTTCCGGCTTTTAAGGCACTGGATCATTTTCTCGGCGGTGCCGAAGATCCCGTCGCGCTGTTGTCGGCAAGTTTCAGCGTGGACTCCAGGCCCTTGTACTGCAGCTCGTAGTCGTGCTCTTTCAGGATTTCGATGGGTTCCTGGCTGACCTGCTCCGTCACCCACAAGTACACCTGTGTGATCGGAAGCCACCGAGCGCGGCCGCGAGGAAGTACGAGGAGAGAATGTCCTCGGCCTTGGGGTCGAAGTAGGCGTCCGGTTTGGACCCCGGGACGCGGGAGCCGACGGAAAAGTGCTGGGTGAGCTTGTAGGCCTTCTCTTCGTCGGTGACGTAGGAGAGCGGGTTCCACCACCAGTCCGGTTCTTCCTGGGCGATCTTCTGCGGATCGAACACCCACACCGGGGCCGTGAGCTCGCGAACCCCGCGGGTGCCGTCCACCACGTCACGCTTGTTCGACGTGGACACTACGGCGCCGGGCGCGTCCAGGATCGCGGGCATCACCCGTGAGGTCGACTTACCGGTACGGGGTCCCCAGATATCGAGGCTGAGGTCTTCCCAGGACTGAATGAACTTCTGGCCGGTAGAAACGACTTTGCCAACGACGATGCCCGGGGTATCCGTCACTCCCAGCCGCTCCGCCGTCGCTTTCGCGCCCTTCTCGGAGAACGCAGCCAGCGACTTCCCTCGACCCAGATACCGGGCGGCTTTGTCTACCCGGGCACGCTTGGACGCACCCTTCCGCCAGGCCACGAGCACGACGACGGCCAGAACCAGGACCACGCCGGCCATGAGGGCGGCCGCGACGGTGGACTGGACGGGCCACGGCACCCGGCCCTTGACCAGCCCAGCGATCAGATCAATCGGATGTTTGGGGGGTGAGTCGATGCCGGCCATCCAGGATCCCAGGTGGGCGGCCGCGTAGGTCCCGCCCCGAAGACGACGATGAAGCCAATGGCCATCCAGACCAGCAGGGCATCCCCGAGGCCCATTCCTTTACGGTTCGGTGCGCTCACAGCGGACCTCCTTCAAGGGGTACGTCAGGGGTCATTGGCTCGAGGAGGGTTTCCGGGGCCTCATGCCACTTTCCTTCGGTGTCGTTGACCCCGTCCGGGCCCTGTTCGAGGACGTTAAGCCCACCAGGACGGGGATCCCGGGCCTGCCACCAACCTTGATCAGGAACTTCCCCCGGCCGGGAGGTTCGACGTCGAGCCCGCGTGAGTCCCACGCGGGCGGGTCCTGCCAGGAGATGAGCTTCTGCTGTTCCTCACCTGACAAGGGAATGGCTGAGGTCAGCAACGGCATCTCCGAGGCCGGCAGGCCGCCGCAGATCACCATGCCGGAGCGTTCCACGAAGCCGCGGGCCTTCATCCGGTCCTCTTCCGCCGGCAGTGCCAGCAGGTCGGACATGGTGTGGGAAATCATGATCTGCCCAACACCGACGGAGCGGTTCAACCGGGTCAGGGCGTCCACCCGGTCCACCATGCCTTTACCGGCGCGCAGCGCCCGCCACAGCTCATCCAGGACCACGAAGTAGTTCCGGCGCGGTTCCAGACCTGCGTCGGCAAGGGCATTGGCGACGTTGACGGTCCCGAATCCGTAGGACCAGCACGCGAGCAGAATGGCGGCTTGCAGGTCTGTTTCGGTCTCGTCAATGCTGGAGACATCGAAGACGACGGCGCGGTCGCGCATCATGGGGTTGGTGGTGTGGCGGGAGAAGATTTCTCCGAGCTTCCCGCCACCGGTCAGGCCCAGCAGGGTTGCCTCCAAGGCGCGGGTTTCCTGCAGGTAGACGTTCATGTCGCCGCGGTCCAGGGCAACCTGCCGCAGCTCATCGGGTGCGGAGATGATCACATCCAGGAGGTCCTTCAGGACCGGGACACCGTCGAATCGGTCATCGAGGACCCGCAGGGCCCGGTCCAGGATCGTCTGTTCCTGATCGGTGGGCGGGTTGTTCCGGCTGATCGTGATCAGGGAGACAACCATGGTCAGGCGCCGGCCGTGCGCGTCAGCGCGGACCCGGGCGGCGTCCTCATGGTGGCCGCTGTCTTCGAGCAGCTGCGCCGCTTCGACGGCCTGGCCGGGATCGAGGATGTTCAGGTACCCGACGCCGCGGCCGAGCTTGATGACCTGTCCGCCGAGTGCCTGGACCGCTTTGACGTGCTCGCCTTTCAAGTCCCCCAGGATCAGGGGTGGACGCCCTGGGCGGAGAGACCGATGAACATCCGGCGCACCACGGTGGACTTGCCCAGCCCCGGCTTGCCCAGGATGAACGCCGACGGGTTGGAAATCAGGCGTGCCCGCTGGAACCAGCTGATCGGGTCGCAGCAGACCGTGGCCTGGGTTTCCTCGTGGCGTCCGAGCGGGACGCCGATCATGGGAGAGGAGGCACCGGAGGAAAAGGGCCACAGACCGCAGACCTGGACGGTGGTTCCCCGGTATTCCTTCACGGACGGGACGAGCTGGGCCATCCCGCCGCCGCGTCCGGTCCAGCCCCGGGCAGATGGGCCGGGCTGGCGGGGTTCCTTCTCCGTCTTCTTCTTCGGCGCGGCCTTGACCGGTGCTGTGACCTTTTTGGCGGGCGGGTGAAGAGTTTCATGCGGGCCATTACAGGGCGTCCTTGATTTCGGAGGGCAGGAGGCTGTGTTTGGGAAGGACCAGCCCGAGGGGCAGGGATGCGGCGAACGCGGTGTCCTGGGCGCCGTAAGCCCGGCGCAGCAGCACCCGGGCGGTGCCGGAGGTCTGTTCCACGGCGGCGACGGCGTCGGGGAGGCGTTCCTTGTCGGTCACGGTGGCGGTGACGACCATGCCGAAGTTCACCAGCCCGGCCCCCTGAGCCTCTTCCTGCGCGGTCTGCACGGCGGAGCGGGCATCGACCAGGGCGCGGGCGGAGGGCCGGTTTCCGGAGGTGATGCGGACGTTGGCGTTGTTCTGGTCCCGCTCCACCACGGCCGCTGCCCGGGCGGAATCCATCGGGCGGTACAGCAGCGAGATCCGCTTGCGGTCGATGTCCCCGTGCGGGGCCAGCAGCCGGGAGAGGACCGAGGAGTTCACCGACCCGCGCGGGGCACCGGTCATGGTCCATGAAACTGAGAACGCGCTGTCGTGCCGGTAGTCATCCCAGGACGCCTGCGTCGCGGAGGGGCCGACCTCGCCCCAGGTCAAGGAGACCGGGGAGCCGGCGGAGTGCGCTTCGTCGATGATCAGGGCAGCGGGCGGGTCGTAGGCGATCCGGACGACCTCGCAGAGTTCCTGCGCGGACATCGGACGGGCGATCCCGGCGCCGGTGGACTGCAACCGGGCCGACAGGCCCGGGATCCGGGACGCGAGGTCACGGGCGACGTCCTCCGGTGTGCGCTTCTTTGAGCCTGCCCGCAGAGCGGCGTTGAAGGACAGGGACACCCAGGCCCGGACCGTGGCCGACCCTTCCGGATACGTGTCGATGACCTCGTTGAGCACATTCCTGGCAAAATCCGGGGCGTTCGGGTCGATGTTCATCATGACCTCATTGCGGAGCCGGTAGCCGGAATCCGGTGCGGTCTCGACCGTTACGGCGGCTGCGTCCAGGCCCGCTTCGTCCCCGAGGCCGGCGAGCCAGCCGCCCCAGTTCGCGACCCACGCATCGACCTGTTCCGGGTCTACCAGGGACGCGCCGTCGGGTTCGGTGGAGAAGATCACGGTGTAGTGGCTGGTGGCGGGCACATGCAGCAGGGCGAAAGGGCGCTTGTAGGAGTCGGTGAATTCGTACAGGGTGGACTTCGCGGCCAGGCCGGGCAGCTGGTACATGCCCCAGGCCGTCACACCGAGGGGGCCGGAACGGTAGAGGTTCGTTCCGGAGGACTTGGCGAGACGGAAGCTCATCCGGGTGCCGAACCGGTCAACAACGGACTGGCCGTGCTTGTCCTTGACCGTCAGCAACAGGGCACTGGCCCCGGCTACGGCCAGGACCCCCAGGCCCGGGAAGAGGCCCCAGATCGCGAAGCTGATGATGCCGGCCAACAACCCGGCCATGACAATGCCGGTGCCGATCGCGCCGAGATTACCCAGGCCCGCTGAGCGCGGGACACGCCAGTTGCCGTAGGACGGTTCCTTGTATTCGGTATTAATGGCTGCCACTGGGGCCCTCCGTTGTCGCTGATTGGCCGGTTGAATCCTGCGCGGTCTGTTGTGCGGCCTGGGAAATCCTGGACGCTGCTTGTGCTCCTGCGGCGACGGCCATACCGGCCGGGCCGGCAGCTGACGCCGCTCCCGACGCGGCACCCGCGGTGCCGGCGGCAGCTCCTGCCCCGGCGGCGCCCGTGGTGCCGGCTGCACCGGCCGTGGCAGCGCTGGCAGCCCTACCCGGTCCGGTAGCCCCGGGTGTCGGCTGGCCGCCATTTCCCCTGGGGCCGGCCGTTCCGTTACTGCCCTTCGGAGATGACCCCGATTGGGTGCTTTGTGTACTGGCCGGTGTCGGGGAAGCGTTGCCCTTACCGCTGCCGCCACGGCCCATGGACACAGCGCCGGTGGCCATTGCCCCGACGGCGGCTCCTGCTCCCGCTCCACCGCCGGAGGCGACGGCACCCACCATCGGCGTCACGAAGCGCATCAGCGCCGGCAGTGCGAAGAGGGCGACGAGCATCAACGTGAACCCGGTAATGGACCCGATCAAAGCGTCCTGGCCCCTGCTGCCCATGAGGAGGAACGCAACCGAGTAGACAATGGCCGCAGCCGGTTTGTAGAGGATGAAAGCGATGGTCCAGCCGATTGCTTTCTGGAACCACTGCCTCCCCATCTCCGTGTTCGTGAAAGCAGCAGTCGTGGGCAGGATGCCCGCCAGGATCACGAGCATGCCGCTGCGCACGACCATCAGGACGATCTGAACGAGTGAGGCAATCAGCCCGATCAGTCCCAGAATGATGAGGATAAATACGCCGACCCCGGTCTGGTTGGTCATGACCAGGATGCTCATTGCATCGGCGAAGCCCTTGCCGTTCGTGGAGCGGTCGATGATCGCGGCCGAAAAAGCATCCGCCGCAATGACCAGGATCGAGATAACGCCCAGACCCAGACCCGACACCAAGGTCAAAGTGAGCAGGGACCGCAGAAGATCCTTCAGCGGCGCTCCGCGCTGCTCCCAGATCATCCGGATACCACCGACAATCACCGCCAGGACCGCCAACGCCAGCGTCCAAGGCAACAACTCGCTATTAACCGCAGAAACAATGGGACTCGGCGTCGCCCCGTCCGCACTAGCAAGGTTCACCGTGGGCATGGACACCCAGAAAGTCGACAGAGTCGTCACCATCTGACTCATGCCCTCCATGATCGACTTCGCCAGATTCGTGATGGCGTCGTTAACCGCTCCGGCGGCGATGTTGCCCGCGACGCACGTCATGTCCCCCAAACTGCACTCAGCCATGTCAGACGCCTGACCAGAGGATGAATCCGCTCAGATCACTGAGCTGGGCGACACCATTGAATATTTGGCCGTCATCGGAAGCCTTCACCTTCCAGTCACCGGCTACCCAACGAAGCGAAAGAACTGAATGTGCCAGCGCACCGTTCGGGAGCTTGATAGCCAGATCGACGTCTGCCTCAGTCGGACTGTAAGACTTGATTCGGAAGCCGCTGACCTGAGCGGTCTCACCACTTCCCGCAGCTGAAGTCCGCGTCTTGGCCGCCTTAATTGCCGCGTCACGTCCGGGGCCCGGCACCAGAAATTTTTCGGCGAGCTTGAGCTCATCCTGTGTCCCGGATGAGCCAAGGGCGATCATGTTGGCGGCGGCGTAGAGTGCGCCGGTGGGGGAGTTAGCGAAGCAAGACCGGAACCCGTCTCCGTCTGTCACTCCCGGGCCGAAGGTCTTGGGGTCGGTGGGGGCGGCCATTTTTCCTACAAGTTCCCACTTGGATTTCGGCGCTGTTCCCAAGGCTGTTTCCGTGCTTGAGGGCAGCCCGCAAACACTCTTTCCAACCGCGTCTGCTGACTTCGTAGGTGCTGCGGAGGCGCTCCCCGGCGAGGCAGCGGGGGCCGGCTGGGCGTTGCTGTCTCCCTTGGGGAGCAGGAAAATGACGACGGCTGCTGCTATCAGCGCGACCACCAGCGCGGCAGCAATGATGAAACCGGGTTTGGTGAACGGATTGGCCTCGGTGGTGCTCTCAGTTGACTGGCTCATGGTGAACCTCCCGTTGTTGGTGCTGGCTTAGACGAAGGCGCGGACGATGCCGGCGGCGCCGGTGATGATGATGCAGCCCATCAGGACCCAGCCGAGTTTGCCGATGGCTTGGGCTCCTTCGCCGCGCTGGAGCTGGATGACCATGCCGATGCCGACGATGATGACGCCCAGGACGCCGAGGACCAGGCCGATGCCGGAGGCCCAGTTCAGGACCGTGAGCAGACCGCCGGCTTCTGCCGGGACGACCGGGGTGGGGTTGGGAATGACGGACGCTGCAATTGCGGAGAAGGAGTTCATGGTGAGAGACCTTTCAGTGGGTGGTGCCGGGTTTGGTGGTGGTGGTGGCCAGGGTGGTTAAGTCAGTGATGAAGCGTTGGTAATCGCGCCCCGGCGGTGTGGTGGCGTTCCCGTGCCGCCATGCCTCTACCCAGGGCAGGGCCCAGGACCGGGGCGCTCCCCCGCCGACGATGGCGGCGAAGTCCCGCAAGGGCTTGGGCGTTTTGCCGGGTGCGTCCGCGAGAACGGCGAGGCCGAGCAGATCAACCTCCGGGGCCGCGCCCGAGGCCCACTGGGTCAGGGCGCTCTGTGCTGCTGTCAGGCCGCGCATATCGGTGCGGCAGACCAGCAGTACCCGGGGCTTGCTCCCGTCCTGGAGAACGGGCCAGCAGTGATAGGTGGGCCGTGCCCCGTCGATCAAGTCAGCGATGCGGTTTTCACCGGATCCGCCGTGGGAACCGGTGACCCACAGCGCTGCGGAGCCTGTCACGGTGCGGCGGGCCAGACGGTCCGCGGCGTCGGGTTCGACCATTCCCCGCAGCGGTGCACTAATCACGGCCGCCTGCGGCAGGTGCGCATCCGGGGATGCCGTGTCAGCACCGTCGGCAGGGGCCGGGCGGGTGATCCAGGGATTCAGGGACTGTTGCATGATGGCCTCCTTTCAAAGTCCGTTAATGAGTGTCGTTAGAAGCCGGCGGCGACGGCGGCCGCGGCCGCGAGCCATGCCCGCCGGGTGGCGGGCTGAAGGGCTTCATAGCGGATAGGTCCGTTGACCAGGGCCGGATCGTAGGGAATCCGGACGACAGCCCGGACGAACGGTTCGAAGCCGTCAGCGATCCGCTGGGCCTCGTCCTTGGCCCGCTTCAGCGCATCCCCGCTCATGCTGGACTTGGCGTCGGTGGACTCGGAGACGATGACCACGGCGCCCCGGGCCAGCTCCGCGTCGTGCCCGCCCCGGGATTCCAGGGTCTGAAGCGTCAGCCGGGCCGCTTCGGCGCGGTCCTCAATGGCCGTGACCGGGACGACGAGCTGGTTGGTGTGGTCGATCATTCGCCGCCAGTTCGCGGCCCGGGCCGTGTTGCCCGAATCCATGACCACCAGCCGGTAGTACCGGGTGAGGACCTGGTGGGCGATGTCGACTTCTTCGGCGGTCACTTCGTGATCGCCTTCCTCGTTCTCATCCGAACGCAGGACATCGAACTTATCCGCCGTCTGGTGATGGACGAACTTGGCGATTTCGGCCGCGTTCGTTGACGGGGACAGCAGCTCGGTAGAGGAATCGATCAGGTCCAGGACGCTGCGGTCGTGGGCGCCCTTTTCCGTCCGCCACCCCAAGGTCCCCTGGGATTCGTTGTTATCCCACGCCACGGTGGCCGCTCCGCTGTAGCGGGCAAGGATGGCCGAGAGCATCACCACGGTGGGGGTCTTGTTCGCCCCGCCCTTACGGTTCACCACAGCAATGGTCCGGGGGCCGGGCCAATGCTGGCTGACCGTGCGGATATCCTCGCGTTCGGTGAGTTCTTCCTCGGAGGGGTCCATCCGGAACCCCAAGCGTGTGAGTGTGCCGCGCCAGCCCTGGATGGCCGGTTCCAGCACCGGGGCGCTGACCAGGAACGAGGTGTCCTTCAAGCTGCGCCGCGTCGGCACCGCCTCCTCAACAACGACAGCTGTCTGCGGTCCCGGGGTGGCCGGCGCCGGGACGGTGTCCACTGTTTCCGCGACTGCCACCGGGGCGGGCGGCCACGGCTGGGCATCCGCCGGTGCTGCCGGGGAGGGAACTGGCGCGGGCTCTGCCGGCGGTGCGGCGGACTCCTGTGCGGGGACGGTGTCGATGATCGCCGGGGCGACGGTCCTGGGCGTGGTTGCAGGGGCCTCTGCCCGCCGGCGGGCGGGAGCGGGCTCATAGGAGACGGATTCGATCTTCTTGTCCGGGTGGACGATGAGTTCGCCCTGGCCGTCGGGGTCCTCGATCCGGACCCGAAGGGGGCGCTGCAGGGTCTGAGCCTCGCCCACGATCAGGGACAAGGCGTTGTTGCGGAGCTCCTGCACGGAATCTCCTGCAACGACGCGGGAGTTGCCCGCGACGATGACCTCGCTGGTGCCGTTGCCGCGGACGATGGCCGTGATGGTGGGGAAGGCCAGAACTTGCGTTGGTGTGGTGCCCATGAGCTTCTTCCTTGAGGAGAGTGAGACGGGGAGGGTGAAGAGGGAGCGGTTCAGGACGGGGGCGGGGTGAGGCGGTTGACCTTCCACGGGGCGTCCGTGTCCGTGCGGAGCAGCTGCACCGCGAAAGTCCCGGCGTTGGTGGGGACCGCGGCCGTGACGCCGAAGCCGTTGGCGTCATCGACGCTCAACGTGGCGGGGCCGGTGACGCGGGACGCGGGGATGGTGGCCGGATCCACGGCCGAGTAGTCAGCGGTCGCCTGTGGGGTCAGCCAGCGGGCCAGGTCATTGGCCCACTGCGTTTCCTCCACGCCGGGGCGGGCGAAGTCCGTCATGGCTTTCCCCGCGACGTCCACCGCCTTGTCCTTGCTGGCTTGGTCCCAGGTGATGCCGATCGTGGCCGGGATGGTGCCGCCCGGGGCCTGGGGGCCGCTGTCGGCGCTCAGGGAGACCGGCGCGGACGCCGCGGGGCTGGCGGTGCCGGATGCAGCCGGTGCTGTTGTGGTGGTGCCTGCCGGTGCGCAGGACACGCAGAGCAGCGCCACGGCGAGCAGGGTCAGGGACTTCTTCACTTCTTCTCCTCTTGGTTGGGCAGGTACAGGAAAGCTGAGGGGACAGTGCTGCTCACGGTCCGGGTGTAGTAGGCGTGGTCCGCCGGGGCCGGGTTGCCGTTGTAGCCCTCTTCTACGTAGGTCCCGTTGTCTTTGACTTCCTTGACCACCGCGACGTGGCCAAAGCTCGCATCCGCTCCCCCGGCGCCGGGCGCGTACCAGACCACAGCGCCGACCCGTGGGGTGCTGCCGGAATCCCAGCCCTTGGCGTCCCAGCCGGCCTTCCACGTCAGCGCCGAGCCGAGGCCCTGCCCGTCCGGGCGGAACGTGCCGTTGAGGAACTTGAACGGTGCGCTGGTGGAGCCCATCTGCTGGTTCACCCGCCACAGGGCGAAGTCCACGCACTCCCGGTAATACATGCCCAGCGGTGAGGTGCTGGCCGTGGTTGCGCCGACCTGCAACCAGGTCGGTGAGGTCTTCCACGGGTAGTCATCCCCCGCACCGGACTGACCCGGGATGGCGCAGTCGCTGCCTTGCAGGGAGAACTTCGAGTCCGAGAGCGCCTGAACGAGTTTCACGGCCTCGGGCCAGTACTTCTGGTAGTGATACGGGTCAGCGTTGCGCTGGACCTTGTTGGCTGCAATGGTCGGTTCCAACAGCTCCCAGCCGGCCACGCCCTTCAGGACCTTGATGAAGTTCGTCGCGCTGATGGTGGGATCCATACGGTCCGCGTAAGAGCCCCACGCCCCGTTGTCCCGCTGCTGGAACAACCCCCGCGAATCCGGGCCGGATCCGTCGCCGTTATCCAGCACCCGCAGCCCTGACTCCCCCAGAGCGACCATCACGCTGATCATCTGCCCGTTGACGGACAAGTCCAGTGCCTTGCCGGCACCCATGATCGCGGCGGCATTCTGCAACTGATCCTGGGTGTAACCCTCCACCTTGGTGCTGCCGTCGACGACGACAGAAACGGCCGGGCCGCAATCGGCCGCGGCAGGTTTGGCCGGTGTGAGAAGCAACAGGATTGAGAAGACCGGGCCAAGTACGAGCGTGGGAACGATGACGGCCGCGCCCAGTGTGGCGGTGTTCCGTGTCACTGGTCTGTCCCCCGTCCCTTAGAAAAGTGGGACGAAGATCCGTGTCCCGAAAGCACTACGCATCAAATTTACCACGTTGCGGTGCAGATGCACTGTAATCAAAAAAATGCGGTGCGCTAGCATCAGGTCTATTTAGATGCAAGTCATGAGCCGCGCACGAATTTTGGTCCGGAGGAGGTGAAATCAGCGCGGGATAGAATAGCTGCGAGGTCCAACCGTCGACGCTAGGGAGCTATGTCCGAAGAAAAAGTGGCCCCCTCGGAGCTGCGATACCTGTTCCTTGCCCTCTCAAAGGAGTGGGAGCGGTCGATTTTGGAGCACGCCCAGGCTCATGATCTGACCAGCGCACAGGTAGAGATACTCCTGGTGCTAAATGAATCCGGCCCTTACTCCATGCAGGACTTGGGCCAGATGCTGCTCCTTAACCGGGACCCTTTCAGGTCCGTCGATTCATTGGTTGCCAAGGGTTTGGTTGAGCGTGGATCGGGTGAGGATAAGCGGAAGGTGCTGTGGTCGCTGACAGCCGCAGGCGCCGAAGCTGCGGCAGACATCGTCTCGGCGGATCTGTCTCTCCTGCAGGACTTCGTGGGTGACCTCCCTACGGAGAGCACCGCTAAGTTGATGAATCTCCTCCGGTCACTTCAAGGAAAGGTAACTACCTTGGGAGTCCTGGAACAACGTTTCTCTTCGCAACAAAGCCCCGTGCGCGAGGTGCTCGCGGCCAAATCCTCTAATGACGTCCAGATCAATCGTTCTTCCGTTGTCGCTTCGCGCCTCCGCCAAACCTTGGAGATGAAAGACGCAGGGGACGCCGGTGCGGCCTTCGACAAATACAGCCCGCAACTGGCCGAACGAGGCATCGAACTGCCGTACCGGACCTGGGTCGGGCTCCTCGAAAACGGAGGCCCTGTAAGCCGACACGTGCTCGCCCAAATTTCCCATGTCCTGACTGGCAACCCCGCCTATTTATCCACCGATGACGAGAACGTGCTGAAGGATGTGGAGAACCACATGCGGGCTGAGAATGCCCTGCTTTTGGCCGGCGTTACGGGTTTCGGGGGGCGAGGGGCTTTGGACGCCGGCGCACTGCAGGCACTTGCCGAACTAGTCCAAAAAAGACTGAACGACGGTGCGTGAGCGAAGCTACGAGGGCATTCCAGTCCCACTTTCCCGCAAATCCAGGACGCTGACGACAAGGGCTTTGTCGGAACTTCAGCTGGAGCCGGGAATGCTTGCCCAGGACGTTGTTGATGCCGTGGCGGTCGTCCTAGGAAAACTCATTTTTCTTGAACAAACCGTAGACGAGAGGTTCAAGAAAACCACCGGCAGCTTTGCGCTAACGCCGAATTTTGTGCTCATTGTCTTCCGTGGAATCGACCCTCAGGCCTACCAGATGCACAGTCTCTTCCACGAGCTGGGTCATCTTCTTTGCCGCCATAGCGAGTGCATTCGCCCCGGCACGCAGCTCGAGACGGAGACCCCGGATGTGGTGCTCTGGGGCGAAGCCGAACGAGAAGCGGAGTTCCTCGCCTTCAAAATTGCTTCCCTCATCAGCCGTAAGTCCCGGAGCGTTCAGGCCTTCGGATGATGAGGGAACTCGCAACGCTGATGCTCTACTTGACCGGGCTGATTCTCGTGCTCCGGGCGCCATACGCGCTAGGAGCCAGAGCGTCCCGTCCTGGATGGCTTGCGGGTACGTGCGGACTGATCGCCATAATTTGCCTGGGATTTGTTGTTCCCGTCCCGACGCTTGATGCGGCAATGGGCTCCATGGGCTACTGGAATCTGCTGGGAGCAACGTCTACGACGTTGGCCTTCCACTTCATGTACCGCGCGATCCTCATCCACACGTCCAAGGCCTCGCCACCCTACTACCGCGTGTTTCTAGGGCTCGGAATCGTCACCTATTCCGTCGCGTTCACCATGATCTCAGGCGAACAGAACCGGTTTACCTCCGTGGAGACGTTCATCGCAGCGCTCATAGGACAGCCGTGGACAGCTATCTATCTGTCCGCATACCTATCGCTCGTGGCGATCATCGCTGCTCTTTCACTCGGTGCGATCCTGGGCTCCTCCAAGCGATCGAAGATTTTCATCGCAGGCTTTTCTTTGGTCGTTTTGGGGAACACCGTGGATGTCATCTTGCTTTGGATGCAGCACCTCAATGTTGTCAGCGCGCCTCTCTCGACCCTGCTGTATTCGGTATACGTAGCGGCCTTTTTCTCGGGAGCAATCCTCCTCTGTGTGGGCTTTCTCAGAGGCTCTGTGCGGTCTCTCCGGGAATACTGCACATTCCTCTTCTACGCGCTACGTCTCCGGCGGGTCCTCGGACGAGCGGGTCTGGACAAACGTCCGCTCCTGGACGTGGCAAGAGAGCCAAAAATCGCGTGCTACCAGATGCTCATCCACGTGCGGGACCTCGTGACGCTAAAAGGCTTTGCACTGAACACGCCTGAACTAAACCTGACCCACAAGGCCGATGCACTTCTAATTGACTCCCCACTTAAGACCTCGACGTAAGGATCTCTGTATATGGCTCCCAACCCTTGGCTGGTCTCTGCGGCATCCCTGACTGCCCTTCTGCTTCCGGTCGCTGCAACGGCCGCACTAGGTCAAAAAATGACGGCATGGAAAGACCCGAAGGTCCGAGACCTCCGGATATCGAAAGACCGCACCACCGTCGTGCTGAAAGCGGATTCAAAAACGCTCGCCCCCGGAACCTATGGAATCGTCATGCCCGGCACGCACATCGTCGTCGGAGAGGTTCTGCGGCAAGATGCAGACACTGCTGAGGTGACTCGGGAGATACTGCGATGGACAGGGACCCTGGAAGCAGGAGCTACTCGCGGAAGTTGGACCGGCCAGGCATTCTCATCCCCCGAAGAGCTGCACCTCGACTTTGAGGAAGTGCAGCTCGCCCCGGGGGGACTCCCCGCGTGGGTTTTCCACCCTGCCAAGCCATCGACCGACGTGTGGGTCATTCACATTCATGGCCTGCGCTCATCCCGCCAGTCCATGCTGCGGAGCGTTGAGTCCGCAACGCGGTTGGGGCTAACTTCGGTTGTCCCGTCCTACCACGGAGACGCAGAGAACCACGCCCAGGGCCAGGTCAGCCACTACGGGCGGTTGGAGGCGGAAGATGTGGATAAGGCACTCGCCTACGCGGTACAGCGTGGGGCGAAAGCGGTCTATCTTTTTGGTTGGTCAATGGGAGCAACCATCTCGTTGCTGCTGACAGAAACGTCCGCTTATCGGCAGGTCATAGCAGGATTGGTGCTGGTCTCACCAGGCCCGAACACAGAAGCTGTCATCTTCGAAAATGCCCGCACCGCGGGTCTTCCCCCGGCTATTGCAAAGGTGGTGCCGCGTATCCTTTCGACACCCGGCGTCAGCCGGCTCGCCTCCCTGACCAAGCCCGTTGACTTCGACGCTCTGGATTGGTCCCGCCGCGTCGGACGCCTGCGCACCCCTGCCCTCGTGCTCCACTCGCGAGGCGACACCGAGGTGCCTTTCGAGCTATCGGCTCAATTCGCAAAGAGCAACCCGGAGACCGTCACATTGGTTGAATTTCCGCCAGTCCCCCACCAATGCGAGTGGAACTCGGCTCCTGAGCGCTTCGGAGAGGAGATCGCCGCCTGGATCAAGGACCGGGAGTCGCGGCGCTCCGAAAGGTCATGAGGGGCCGGCGCGGTGGGGTGCATTCGCACCCTACCTTGCGGCAATAAAGTGCACATGCACTACTATTGAGAATGCGCCTCGCCTCCATAGGAAGACCGGGGAGGCAGCGAGTGGTTCGATCAGGCAAGGGCCGTCCATACCGAGGCGCCCTAGCTCTGCTGGTCACGCGGGCGCGCATCTGTCATTTCCCCACGTCAGATAGGTAAATAATGCGACACGCTGCAACAGCAAGCGAACTTAACCGTACCCGTACGGTTAGACTCGCCAGCATGAGCGCATCAAAGACCCGTCGTCCCAGAGGCACAGGCCTCGACAACGTGATATTGCGTGTTGACGTCTCACCGTCCGCAAAGGACCTGGTGGACCGCGTGTCCGCCCACACCAATCTTTCCAAAGGCCTGATCACAGAACGGCTCCTGCTGGGGATTCCCCTGGATGCCCGCGGTCTGCCGCTCTGGGATGACATTGACGACTACAGGGACCAGGGAGCGCTACCTATACCGAAGGCCAGTTAATAACTGAAGGCCCGCACATGGCGGGCCTTCGTTAAGTATGCGTTCAGATCTCGTTCTTGGCGGGATTCGATCTGAACCTTTCACAGGCTCCCCGCGAGGGGCGCTCCATTCGCTATACCCCGAAGGGAGTAGCTGTTGTCTATGGTACCTGCCGCTGTCGCGGCGTCAACAACTGGCGCGCCGCTGTCGGCGCGTCAAGTCACGCCTGAACTCGCATGGCGTCTCGCCCGGCTGATCGCTGGAGCCCCGACGTACCGGCGGGGTCGATGGGTCCGTGGCCGCTTCCAGTACCCAAGGCCGGCTGTGGCACCAAAAATCACGGCCACACTCCCCAAACAGCCCGCCGCAGTCCTCGTTCACGGACCGGACGGCTCAGTAGCCACCATCTGTCTCGACCTCGATACCTCCAAAGCGCTGCAAGAGGTTGTGGACGAGGACGCCAAGCGCCTCGGAGAGCTGCTGGAGCGCTGTGGGATCAGCTACGTCGCGGACTACTCCCCCAGTGGAGGCCGGCACCTGTACGTCCCGCTCACGGAGCGTGTCACCGCAGCCGAGGCCCGCGAGGTCGTGGAAGCCATGACGCTACTGGCCCCCAGCCTCGACCCCGGCCCCCACCAGAACATCACCGACGGCTGCATCCGCGTCCCAGGATCGGCGCACAAAGCCGGCGGACACCAGGTCCTCATCACTCCCCTGGCGACCGCCTACGACACGCTGCGTCGGCGTAACGACGCCGAGGTATGGAACGCCTTGCTCCGGGCACTGGCCCCGGAGCTGCGCCGACGCCGTGACCTGAAAGCCCGAGCGGCCAAGCTCGCCACTCTCGCCGCGGCCCCGGGCATCAGTCCGCTCTCTTTCGGCGGCAGCCAGTCACCCTTGCGGGTTCTCGCCCGTACGGGCCTGTACGACACCAACCGCTACGCCAGTCCCTCAGAGGCCCGCATGGCGGTCCTCAACCACTTTGCAGCGTGTGGCTGGACCCTGGAGCAGGTCCAGCGCGAGATGGCCGGCCAGTTCGCCGGCCTCGCCGCCCTCTACAAGGACAAGGGCCACAGCGACCGCCTCCTGGACAAGGAGTGGGCGAACGCCTGCGGCTGGGTCCAGAAAAAGCCAGCCTCCAAGACCGAAGTGACTAGTTCCCTTATTAACGACACAAGCCACCCACAACCCACAGGGGGGGCAGCCAAACACACCAGCAAAGCTGGTGCGCACCAGCTCGTGAACGATCTAGAAAATGTGCTCTACGCAATCCTTGACCACCGGCTCAAAGAACGGGGTAGAGAGGGGCTGAGCCTCCGGCTCCTTCTCCGTGCGGTACTGGGCTACATGAGAACAATGGAAACGGACCTGCTCGACGTCGGCTGCAGGACCTTTGCCAGCGCGCTCGGTAAGCACCACGGAACCATAGCGAGGCTTCTGCCCGCTCTCCAGTCCGCATCGGACGGCATCCTGACGAAAGTATCGGACGCCCGCGGCCGCAACGCCGACACCTACCTCATCCAACTGCCACCACACTTCGAACAGCTGGCCCGTGATCTCTCCTGGCGGCGCGGGAAGATCCACGGCATCCGCCCTGTCTTCCGTGTCCTGGGCGACGTCGCGGCACTCACCTACGAAGCCATCGAACGCGGCCGCCTCTCCCCCACCACAGCGGAAATCGTCCGCTCAACGGCCCTCAGCCGGTCAGCTGTCGACAAAGCCTTGGCAGAGATGGTCGCCCACAACATGATCCAGCGCAGCAACGGTTGCTGGACCGTAGTGGCTGCAACCAGCCTCACCGACCTGGCACGCCGCCTTGGCGCCCTCGACGACGCTGCCGAGCAAATCACACGCCACCGCCTGCAGCGGGCCCGCTGGCACGCATGGTTGGACAGAAACCTCTCCCCGGAACTCGCGGAACACGAAGTGTCGGAGCCCGACACTGACCTTTACTGGATCCCACCGTCGGAGACGGAACTTGAACTACTCGGGACCCTTTGGCGGGCCGCGTGATGGCAGAAAGGCCCGAGGAGCGAGCACAGCGAACCTGGCACCGATCAGGGGCGTGAGGACCAAACCTCGGGAAAGTCACGTTAGTGATTGGTCTTCCTTGATTTGGCGGCAATTTTGTTCCTGAGTTGAGGATGTCGGTTCTGTTGCGTCCAGGGTTTTCCGTCGTTGTTTCCCAACATGGCTTTTCGACGTGGATTTCGCTGCAATTCGCTCTTTGGGGACGGGCGTCGGCAATCCATCGTTTCTCGACAAGATGCTTAGCGTGACTTCCGCGAGCATTGGTCCTCAACCCCCTTCTAGGGGGCGCTTCAGAAAACGGAAAAAATACCACGCTAAGCCTTGGAAGCTGATCGTAGGGGCCTGAATTTGCCCGTGCCGATCCTGGCGCTGCTGCGCCAGGTGTAGTCGCCGGTGAGGTTGATGTGTTCCCAACCCAGTGGTGACAGGTATTGCAGGAGCGCGTCGTGGGATTCCGGGTCCTGGTCGCGTCGCGCGTTTGCGGCTCGTTCGAGGTAGACGGTGTTCCAGAGCACGATGGCGGCGGTGAGGAGATTGAGGCCACTGGCGCGATAGCGTTGCTGCTCGAATCCACGGTCCCGGATTTCGCCGAGCCGGTTGAAGAACACGGCCCTGGCGAGGGCGTTACGTGCCTCGCCCTTGTTGAGCCCGGCGTTTACCCGGCGCCGGAGTTCGACGCTTTGGAGCCAGTCCAGGATGAACAGGGTGCGTTCGATCCGGCCCAGCTCGCGCAGGGCCACCGCCAGGCCGTTCTGGCGGGGGTAGCTGCCGAGCTTGCGCAGCATCAGTGAGGCCGTCACTGTGCCTTGTTTAATCGAGGTGGATAGCCGCAGGATCTCGTCCCAATGGGCGCGGATGGCCTTGGTATTGAGGGCGCCACCAATCAGGGGCTTGAGTGCGCCGTAGGGGGTGTCCCCTTTGGGGATGTACAGCTTGGTCTCGCCCAGGTCGCGGATGCGTGGGGCGAAGCGGAATCCCAGCAGGTGCATCAGGCCGAAGACGTGGTCGGTGAACCCGTTTGTGTCGGTGTAGTGCTCCTCGATGCGCAGGTCCGACTCGTGGTAGAGCAGGCCGTCGAGGACATAGGTTGAGTCGCGGACGCCGACGTTGACGACCTTGGCACTGAAGGGCGAGTACTGGTCCGAGACGTGGGTGTAGAACATCCGCCCGGGATCCGTGCCGTACTTGGGGTTGACGTGGCCGGTGCTTTGGGCCCTGCCGCCGGCCTTGAACCGCTGGCCGTCGGATGACGAGGTGGTCCCGTCGCCCCAGTTCCCGGCGAGAGGTTGCCGGAATTGGGCGTTGACCAGTTCGGCCAGGGCGGTTGAGTAGGTTTCGTCCCGGATGTGCCAGGCCTGCAGCCAGGACAGTTTGGCGTAGGTCGTGCCGGGGCAGGACTCGGCCATCTTGGTCAGCCCGAGGTTGATGCCGTCGGCCAGGATCGTTGTCAGCAGGAGTTTCTTGTCCTTCGCGCTGTCGCCGGTCTTCAGGTGCGTGAAGTGGCGGGTGAAATCTGTCCACCCGTCCACTTCCATGAGCATGTCGGTGATCTTGACGTGCGGCAGCTGCATCGCCGTCTGATCAATCAGTGTTTGCGCCGCGTCGGGGACGGCCGCGTCGAGCGGGGTGATCTTCAACCCGGACCCGGTGATGATGGCGTCGGGCAGGTCGTTGGCTGCGGCCATCCGGTTGACCACCGTCAACTGCTGCTCCAGCAGTGAAAGCCGGCCATGCAGATACTCCTCGCAATCGGTGGCCACGGCCAACGGCAAGCCGCCGGACGCCAACAGATCGCTGAACACCCCCGCCGGGACCAGGTATTCCTCGAAGTCCTTGAACTGGCGCGAGCCCTGCACCCAGACATCGCCCGAGCGCAGCGCATTCTTCAACTCCGACAGCGCACACAGCTCGTAATACCGCCGGTCGACCCCGTCTTCGGTGACGACCAGTTTTGCCCAGCGCGGCTTGACGAATCCCCGTGGCGCATCGTCCGGCACCTTACGGGCGCTATCCGCGTTCATGGTACGCAGCACCTCGATGACCTTGAGCACGTCCTTGGCGGCCGGTGCCGCCCGGAACTTGAGCACGGCCAGGAATTCGGGGGCATAGCGGCGCAGCGTGGCGTAGCTTTCGCCCACGCGGTGCAGGAAGTCGAAGTCCCCGGGCCGGGCAAGCTTTTGCGCCTCGGTCACGCTGGTCGTGAAGGCATCCCACGACAGGACGGACTCGATGGCAGCGAAGGGGTCGGTGCCGCTTTCCTTCGCCTCCAGCAGCGCCTTGCCGATGCTCCCGTACAGGCGCACCTTGTCGTTGATCGCCTTGCCGGACGCCTGGAATTGTTGCTGGTGCCGGTTTTTGGCGGTGTTGAACATCTTGCCGATGATGCGGTCGTGCAGGTCGATGATTTCATCGATGACCGTGGCCGTGCTTTCTACGGCCACCGCGACCAGGGTCGCGTAGCGGCGCTGCGGCTCGAACTTGGCCAGATCAGCCGGCGTCATCTGCCCGCCCTCACGGGCGATCTTCAGCAGACGGTTCTGATGGACCTGCCGTTCGATGCCGGCGGGCAGCTCCAGCGCCTGCCAGGCTTTGAGCCGCTCAATATGTTCGAGCATGTGCCGCGAGTTCGGTTTGACCGGCGACTGGCGCAACCAGGCAAGCCGGGTGGACTTGCCTTCCTCCCTGCGCTTGAGCAGACCATCCAACCGGTGTTTGTGATCATCTGAAAGGTCACCGGTCAATGCCGCGTAGATGCGCCGGTTGGCTTTGGTGATCGCCTCGGCACAAACCCGCTCGATGACATCCGCTGCCGGGACGACGATGCGCTGGCGGCGCAGGCTTTCCACCAGGGCGCCGGCCAGCACGATGCCTTTGTCCGTTTGCAACGCCAGCTCAACCAGCTCATGGACCGCCGCCCGGTACTGGCTCAGTCCGAATAGTTTGAATCCGAAACCCGTTTGCAGCTCGTTGAGATGCTCGTGCCGGGTCTGTTCGCGCCGGCCGTACTCGTCCCAGCTCTCGACCGGAACGCCGAGCTGGGCGGCCACCATGGCCAACACCGGTGGGTCCGGTGTTTGGTCGGTGCCAAGGATGGCGCCGGGAAATCGCAGGTAGCAAAGTTGGATGGCAAAGCCCAACCGATTCTCCGGCTTGCGATGCTGGCGAATGAGGGCCAGATCGGCATCATTGAGGGTGTAGTGCCGGATCAGCTCTTCCTGGCCCTCGGGCAGGGCGAGCAGGGTGTGCCGCTCGGCGGCGGACAGGATTGAACGACGGGGCATTGGCCCTCCTTCTGAAAACCTGGGTTCTCGATAAGCCCGGCCATGCCACCAGTCGGACACGGAGAATCAAGTCATTCACATTTGCCACTGGTAGCCCGGGTCGACGGTTTTCCCAGCGTCCGGACTGCGGTTCCGGGGCCGCACGTGCGGGCTCCTCCGGCGTTGTTTTGAACGTCGGACGGTCTGGGCATCTGCGCCGATGGCTCCGGGGCCGATGGGATTGAGGCAGTCGTGGATGGAGGGTCTGGCCTTCCCAGTTCCATGCCGGTCCCTCTCAGTCCTTCAGCCGGACGTTGGCTTGCTGGTGCCGGTACAGGGTGGCCCGGCTCCAGCCGACGAGTTGGGCGGCCTGTTGTGCGGTTTTTCCTTCGGCACGGGCCGTGGCGACGATCTGGAGCTTTTCGGCGGTGAGGGCGGGGTCGGTCACGGGGCGGCCGAAGATGGTCCCGGCGGCGCGGGCGGCGGTGATGCCGGCGTTGACGCGTTCGACGATGAGTTCGCGTTCGTACTCGGCCAAGGTGGCGAGCATGTTCAGCATCAGGCGTCCGGTATTGGTTTCCGGATCGATGCCGTCGGCGATCGAGCGGACCTTGATTCCCTTGTCCCGGAGCCCGTTGACGGTGTACAGGACATCGAGCAGGGATCGGCCGAGCCGGTCGATGCGCCACACCACGATCGTGTCGCCGCTTTGGGCGTAGCCCATGAGTTTTTGCATGCCGGGGCGGCTTTTGGCTTCCTTGCTTCCGGAGGTCACATCGGAGTAGATGTCCCGGGCCTGGACGCCTGCCGCGGTGAGGGCGTCGCGTTGGAGCTGGTCGTCCTGGCTGGCGGTGCTGATCCGGGTGTATCCGAGAAGTGCCATGACCGTAGTCTGCCCCATAAACCCCTAAAGACGTGCCTGAGACACGGCGCTCTATGAGACGACTTGTCAAGACATTGCCGTTCCGTGCCACGGCGCGAAATTTTCTCTGTCTTCCTGGGGTCGGATCGGGTGTCTTGAAAATCTAAAGCTTTGCAAGACACTCACCGATGTGCCGTTGCTCGGCAACGGCCGTCGAGCCTACCCGCCCAGCCCTCGTCGTCGTCAGGACAGTGCCCAGGCCCAAGAGCTTGTGTGGGCCCGGAACGCAGGAGAGCGCGTCCAGCAGCGTCGCCAGCGTGACGCCCGGGTCCATTGTCACCAGCCCTGGGTGCCGAGTCGGGGCAGGGCTAGCGTGGGATTTTTTCCGTTTCCAGTAACCCGGATGAGATTGACATAGACACAGCATCGGGTTGGTTGACTGTTACTGACGCGCCGTCAAGGGCACCGACGCGGCACTCCGTGAAACGCATCTGTCCCACCGATGGCGGTTCTCAGGCGCTTCGCTGTGCCGCTGCCGTCCCGGATTGATAAGGTCCCACACCTGCCTGTGAGCCGCCGCGCAGCAGGGCCGTCACCGGCCGGGCGCTGCTGCCAGGATAGTCGCCGGGCCCGGCAATGCTGGGGGCCGCGCCCGGTGACCAGACCCGAGGTGCGCGGACACCGTGCAACATCAGGACGGGGCAAGTCTGGTCGAAACTCCTTGTGAAAACCCCGAACGTAGACCCCGCCCGCGGGCAAGGTTTGAAGGACGTGCCGCCGTTCACCGTATGCGGTTACGAACGTTCAGACCATGAGTCCGGGGCCAATCAATGCCTGGACTTCCTCGCTTCGGTTCCTCAAGCGCCGACGCACCGTTGACGAAAAGCCCGCCTCAAGCCGCTCAAAGGCCGTTACTGGCTCGCCGAGGGTTCCTCGGAGCCGTCTTCGGCTTCGGTCTTGTGGCGGGCCTCCTGCTGATGCTCCTCAAGCTTCTGTTCCGCATCCCGGCGACGCTGGCCCACGGTGCGCATCCCCTGGGTGGGCGGCGCTGCCTGATGTTCCCTGCTTGCCGGCGCCCGGTCATTCCTTCCCCCTCCATCAGTGGCGGGGGGCGCCGGACCATTGTTTTCACTTTCGCTCATGCAGGCATGGTCCCACGATGGGGCCACGGGGAAAAGCGGCGCTCAACGCAGAAGGTTGATGCGGGGATGTCCAGTGCAGGGAATAACAGCACTCCTACGGTTCGGCGCGTGAAACGATGTACTTTATGGAGAGTCCAGGGACGTTGGACGCGCACCGCCTTGACGGCGAACAGCCTTCCCAGGCGGACATCGATCTGTACCGCGTGCTCAGCGCGGACATCTCCGCCGGCGTCGCTGTTGTTTCCACATCCCTGCGCAAGCGCGACTACGCGGCAACGGTGACTGCTTTTCTCTCCGTCTCCTATGACCCTCCCACGATGCTGGTCAGCCTCTACGCGGGCTCACGCATCGGCGAAGCGGTCGCCGCGACGGGTACATGGGCGTTGAGTCTGCTGCGCAGCAAACACCAAGGCGCGGCGGACTGGCTGGCCAGTCCAGGGACCCCGGTTGAGGGCCTGCTGGCCCAGGTCCCGTACCGCCGTGGCCCGGCCACCGGATCGGTGATCCTCGACGGATCGATCGCGTACTTCGAGCTGAGAACGGTTGCCATCCATCCGGCAGCTACACATCTGCTCGTCGTAGGAGAGGTAGTCGCGTTGGGCGGTGACGCTCCGGGCTCGGAGGTACCGGATCCGCTCATACATTTTGCCTCCGCCTACCACCGCCTGGCGCCTTAGCAGCTGCCCGCCCAGAAGTACTAACCCGGTACGTTGGTGACGCGTTTGGTGGGTGAGGCGACTTTTGAGCGCCGTGTGGGGCCTGTTCTGATTGTAGTGCTCGATGAAGTCCTCGCCTGGGGGCGGTGCCGAAACCACAGTTCCAGCAGAGTGAAGTGGTGACATCGCCGTCGTCGTGGCAGGCGGCGCCGACGAGGGAACCGTTGCTACCGACGCTTCCCGCCGGGCGTTCAAGTTTTTGTTCAGCGTCCTTGCGCCGTTGCCCCATAGCCTGCAGCTGTTCTCTGGTCAGGATCTCCTGATGGTGACTGTGTCCGGTGTCGGCGTAACCGCGGGCGGGACGGCCCGCCGAGCGGGAGTCGTTCTGATTCATGCGGGAATCGTCTCATGCCGGGCACTGTCGGCACAGCGCCGCCGGCCGCCCCGGGACGTGCCATAACTGTTCATGTGGATCCGGGTTCAGTCCGGTATTTCCATCTGGAAGCCACAGGAGCATTTCAGAACCCGGGTGCGGAGATAGACGTCCAGAACGGGTTCGCTGGACTGTTCGGTGCTCATCGGGGCATAGATGCTGTGCTCGTCGGAACCGGCGGTGTGCATGGGTTCACCGCAGTGGATATACGCTCCGCCGAACTGCAAAATTCCCGGCGTCCTCGCCGGGCCCGGCCGGTTGAGGATGGCTGCGGCCTGCGCAACGGTGGCGGCGTGGGCGTAGAGGAAATCGCAGCCCACGCAGGTGTAGGAGACCTCGACCAGTTCTTGTTCAGGAGGAGAGGGCTGCTCGATGGCATCGATGGCCAGGTGCTGGTCCGTGCGGCACCTGGGGCACCACAGCCGCTGCCCGTAGGGCTGCCGGGAATTGCCGGGCCTGTGGGCATGGGAGATGGTCGACATTGACGTGCTCCTTAATCGTGGAGAGCTTCGGCCTGTCTGTGGGGCTGTACCCCGCAGACCCAGGCAATGAGCTGTGTTCCGGACTTCAGGCTAATCCCGGACGCAGAACCTGACAAGGAAACCCGTCACTCCCCTTCGCCGTCCGGGAAGCCGGTTGATGGCCCCCTGCCACCGGGCTTGCCTTGCCCGGAGCCCTCAGGAGCACCTGTCGTTCCCCGGCGGCCTGTGGCATGCTTCCACCATGCCGTTCTACCTTGAGTACACCGCCAATCAGAATGCCGAGATCCGCTCGGCCGTGGACGGCAGCGACCTCCACGAGGCCCTCGTCAGGGCTGTCGGCGCGGTGCGGGAGGCCGGCTGCAGAACAGCGTTGCTGCGCTTCAGCCCCGAGCCCAGCCGCGCCTTCGGTGGCGGCGATGTGGTCGCCGGCTACACCGAAACCGACGGCTGGGAAATCCCGGAACAGGCCTGAATCAGCGGGTGACCAGTCCCTGGCGCTAAAACTTCTACTGGCCGGTACCCGGTTTCCCGGGTAGCTTTGGGGGCGGACGTGTGGCCTGCTTCACACTTTTCGCCATCCGAGATTCCGTGCCTTTACCAGACCGTCGGGGCGGCAGCCCAGCGCCGTGTTTCCGCCCCGACGACAAACCATCGCAGCCAAGGCGGGCGGTCACCGCCGGGAGGAGACCCATGGCAGGCATGTTCGAACTCTTCAACGACGAAGACTCGGGCTTCAGATTCAGCATCACGGCACCCGACGGGACGGTGATGGCAGTCTCCCGGAGTTTTCCCGACAAGCAGTCCGCCGTCACCGGAATCCGGGACGTCCGCGAATACGCCGGAATGGGCCACATCACCGACAGGTGCCCGGCTCCTTCCGCCGACACGGCAGCCGGGCCCGTACCCTCGCCGGATCACAGAACCAGGACCGCCGCCCCCGGCCGTCCCGGTACACGGCCCACCCACTCCCTGGCCCGTCCCCGCGCCCCCGCCATCACCACAGCCGCCTGAGCGGCCGGCCGGGACCTGGCCCGGACTCCATAAGCCTCTTTCGGCGCCGCCGCTTGGTCCGTCTTCTCGGGGATGGTGGCCCCGATCCCGGAACCGGAAATGACGATGTTCAGCTGGCAGACTCCAACCGTCGTCTGCCTCACGTCTCAAATACGACCGATTACGGCGCGCGGAAGTCAGCGGATGACGAAGGCACCGGATGCGCTGCCTGGGCCCACTGCATCTTAAGAGTCGACGCTGGAACCGATTCGCTGCGGTTCCGCATTGGTGCGCGCACACTACAGGAGGTGTCATTGCGGCGGAGGTCACTTGCTGTGGCTCGCCAGATAGCGGTGTGAAAGCCTGCCCCTTACCCGGGAAGGTCACATGAATCTGGCTCTGTAATATCCTGCCTGCCGCGAACACCCCCAAGGGGGCCTGAGGCGACGTAGCATCAAGGCAGGCGGCAGCCAGGAGTGTGGCGAAATGTTTGAGCGATTTACGGACCGTGCCCGTCGCGTGGTTGTGCTTGCCCAGGAAGAGGCACGCATGCTGAACCACGGTTACATTGGTACCGAACACATCCTCTTGGGTCTGATCCGCGAGGGTGAAGGTGTTGCCGCCAAAGCCCTTGAGACCTTGGGTATCTCGCTCGAGGGCGTCCGCGAGCAGGTGCAGGAGATCATCGGCCCGGGCCAGCAGTCCCCCTCCGGCCACATCCCCTTCACGCCGCGCGCCAAGAAGGTGCTGGAACTCGCCCTGCGCGAGGCCCTGCAGCTGGGACACAACTACATCGGCACCGAGCACATCCTGCTCGGCCTCATCCGCGAGGATGAAGGTATTGCCGCCCAGGTGCTGGTCAAGCTCGGCGCTGACCTGAACCGGGTCCGCCAGCAGGTCATCCAGCTGCTGTCCGGTTATCAGGGCAAGGAAACCACCGGCGCCGGCGTCGGCCAGGACCAGGCTGAAGCGACTCCGGCCGGTTCCGTGGTGCTGGACCAGTTCGGCCGCAACCTGACCCAGGCTGCGCGGGAGAACAAGCTTGACCCGGTGATCGGTCGCGAATCCGAGATGGAACGCGTCATGCAGGTCCTGTCCCGCCGGACCAAGAACAACCCTGTGCTGATCGGTGAGCCGGGCGTCGGCAAGACCGCCGTCGTCGAGGGCCTGGCCCAGGCAATTGTCCGCGGCGACGTCCCGGAGACTCTCAAGGACAAGCAGCTGTACACGCTGGACCTGGGCTCCGTGGTTGCCGGTTCCCGGTACCGCGGTGACTTCGAGGAGCGGCTGAAGAAGGTCCTGAAGGAGATCCGCACCCGCGGGGATATTCTTTTGTTCATTGATGAGATCCACACCCTTGTCGGTGCCGGTGCGGCCGAGGGTGCGATCGATGCGGCTTCGATCCTGAAGCCGTTGCTGGCCCGGGGCGAGCTGCAGACCATTGGTGCGACCACGCTCGATGACTACCGCAAGCACATCGAGAAGGATGCTGCCCTGGAGCGCCGCTTCCAGCCGATCCAGGTCCCGGAACCCTCCGTGGCCGACGCAATCGAGATCCTCAAGGGCCTTCGTGACCGGTACGAGGCACACCACCGGGTCACCATCACCGACGGCGCGCTGGTCGCCGCCGCGAACCTCTCGGAGCGTTACATCTCGGACCGCTTCCTGCCGGACAAGGCCATCGACCTGATCGATGAGGCTGGCGCCCGGCTGCGTATCCGGCGCATGAGCGCACCGCCGGAGCTCAAGGCGATGGACGAGCGCATCGCTTCTCTGAAAATGGAGAAGGAGTCCGCGTTGGATGCGGAGGACTACGAAGGTGCCGCAGCGCTGCGCGACCAGGAGCAGAAGCTCGTCGCCGTGCGCAGACAGAAGGAACGCCACTGGAAGACCGGCGGCATGGACGATATCTCCGAAGTTGATGAGGAACTGATCGCCGAGGTGCTGGCGAATTCCACCGGCATCCCGGTGTTCAAGCTCACTGAGGAGGAGTCCTCCCGCCTGCTGAAGATGGAAGACGAGCTGCACATGCGCGTCGTGGGCCAGGAGGAGGCGATTAGGTCCGTTTCGCGGGCTATCCGCCGCACCCGTGCCGGCCTCAAGGACCCGAAGCGTCCCGGCGGCTCGTTCATCTTCGCCGGCCCCACCGGCGTCGGCAAAACCGAGCTCGCCAAGGCACTTGCCGAGTTCCTGTTCGGCGAGGAGGACGCCCTGATCACCCTGGACATGTCCGAATACTCCGAGAAGCACACGGTGTCGCGGCTCTTCGGTGCCCCTCCCGGGTACGTGGGCTACGACGAGGGCGGGCAGCTGACCGAGAAGGTCCGGCGTCGTCCGTTCTCCGTGGTGCTCTTCGACGAAGTCGAGAAGGCCCACGCCGACCTCTTCAACTCACTGCTGCAGATCATGGAAGACGGCCGCCTGACCGACTCCCATGGCCGGGTGGTGGACTTCAAGAACACGGTGATCATCATGACCACCAACCTCGGCACCCGCGACATCTCCAAGAGCGTGGCCACCGGCTTCCAATCCGGCACGGACACGCAGACCGGCTACAACCGGATGCGCGCCCGCGTCACGGAGGAGCTCAAGGCCCACTTCCGCCCCGAGTTCCTGAACCGGGTTGACGACGTCATCGTCTTCCCACAGCTGACCCAGGACGAGATCATCGAGATCGTGGACATGTTCGTGGGCCGGCTGGAGAAGCGGCTGGCGGACAAGGACATGGGCATCGAGCTCACGCCCGCGGCCAAGGTGCTCCTGGCAACCCGCGGCTACGACCCGGCCATGGGTGCCCGGCCGCTGCGCCGCACCATCCAGCGCGAGATCGAGGACCAGCTCTCCGAGAAGATCCTCCTCGGCGAGCTGCACGCCGGCGACATCGTGGTGGTGGATGTGGACGGCGAAGGCGAGGACGCCAGGTTCACCTTCGCCGGAAACTCCAAGCCGCGGATCCCGGACGCACTGCCCGCCGCGAGCTAAACGGAAAACCGCCGCTGGCCACCGCCGAGGCGGGCTGAAATCTGGTGTCTCACCTCATTGTCCTGCAGGCCGCACAGGATCGGCACAGGCAAATTCATGCCCCATACGATCACCTTCCAAGGCTTAGCGTGGTATTTTTTCCGTTTTCTGAAGCGCCCCGTTCTACCGCTCCCCCAGTCAAAAGCGAGCCGCTGAAGCAATCCAGCGTGCTGCCGAACGCCGAGCGGTCGCCGACCGGCGCGAGCGCGAGCTGACGGTACGGGCCGACTACGCCCCGTCCGCCATGCCCTGGCGTGAGCGGCGTGGCCAGGCTGCAGCAAGTCCAGACGGTCTGAGAATACAGTCGAGCACCCTTCGATATCGTGGTGATATCATGTTGATATTAGTATCAAAACAGTTTCGGTCTTATACTGTTGAGATATCACTCCCGCTGTTGACCAGTTTCATGACGATATCGCTGTAGTATCACTGCCGCAGAAGAGGAAGACATGCCGATTATCCTTATTGCCAGCCAGAAAGGCGGCACGGGGAAGACAACGACAACTATCAACGTCGCTGCCGAGCTTGCCCGCTTAGGCGGTGACGTCCTGATCGTTGACTGTGACAAGAGCGTCGAATCCGCCTCGTTGTGGGCGGCAGACCGTGCCCAGGACGACTCTCTCCCCCGCGTCCATGCCATTCAGAAGACCGGCAACGTGAGGGAGGCCCTAAAGGACCTCGCCACCCGCTATAACCAGGTGGTGGTGGACGCCCCCGGCCATGACAGCCAGGAGATGCGGACGGCCATGACTGTGGCCGATCTGATGATCATCCCGGTACGTCCCTCCCAGTTCGACCTGGACACCATTCCCGGAATGGTCGAGTTGATCGAGACCGCCCAGGACCTGAACCCCAAGCTCAAAGTGGTTGCCCTCCTGACTCAAGTCCCCACGTACGCCTCCGCTACGGAAGAGGACGAGGCCAAGGAGTTCCTGCGGGACTACCCCCAGGTTCCCCTCATAGACGCCGCCCTGAAGATCAGGAAGGTCTACCGAGACAGCATCCCGGCCGGCAAGGGCGTCATCGAAATGGCCAACTCTTCAGCCAAGGCCGAAGTTCAGGTACTCGTGAAAGAGATCCAGTCATGGCTATAAAAAAGAGGGAATCACGCACAGCAACTCCCCCGCCGGCACCGAACGACCAGGACGCAGTGGCCCGGAAGGCTGAGGAGTTCGGAAAGGGCGGATATGCCCCCGAAGTGGTTGAAGTTCCGCTGAACCCCAACGACCCCGTTGGCCCACAAGGCATCCTCTTCAGATTCAATGACTATCAGAAACAGCTACTCAAGGAATCAGCCGAAGCGGACCGGCGCAGCCAACAGAAGCTTCTTGAATCCATCATCTGGCCGGAACTGGAACGACGTAAAACAGAACGAAACCAGTAGCACCATAGTATCTCTGTGATATCACAGCAGTATCTTGACGGTATCTGAAGAATGCACCGGGCGGGAGTTCAACAAGTCGAGTTAAAACCACGGAACACAAGGGGAACAGTCCTCGTACGACAGGTATTTGGGATCAATCCCCGCTAGCGTGGCCTCTGAACCATTCTGGGTAAGGGGACAGCCGATGGCAGGGCGTAAGAAGCAAGTAGATGGTCAGCTGAGCTTTGAGGCTCTGTGGGCGGCACCAGAGGAGGATCGTGATGAACAAGTACGGCAGGCAGGCTCAGGAAGCCTGGAAGGTAGCAAGCCCGACGCGGTACAGCCAGATTCAGGACCCGGAGGAGTTCTTCACCGACCTGGGGGAGCAGGCCCAGGAACAAGTGGACGAACTGCAGGTCAAGATCGCGGGTCCCGACCCGAAGGGCGAGGGATATCTGGAGAAGGTCGGTCGGCTGAACGCGGCGAAGAACCAGGCCGAGGAAATCGTCCGATACGACCTGCTCTCGCCACCGGAGACGGAGGGCGAGGACGAGGAGGAAGAGTACGTGAACCCGAGCATTCAGGAGTACCTGGACTCGATGGAGGAAATCGACAAGCTGCGCCAACAGCTCTAGACACCGGGGCGGGCAGGTTCCGCCCGTCCTCTCAGGACGACCTGGCTCCCTCCGGAGCCCGGAGCCGTATCCGGGCGAACCTTGCAGCCCTCGAGGTGCTGCGGACGCTGCAGGATGAGGACCGCCAAGCCACGGACGCTGAGAGAGTGGCACTGGCGCGCTGGGGGAGTTGGGGAGCGCAGGGCGTCTTCCAGATATTCGATGAAGGCCGCGAGGACTATGTCGGGGACCGCGAACTCCTGCGCAGCCTCCTGAGCGGGGTCGAGTACGACGCGGCACGCCGGACCACGATCAATGCCCACTACACGGACGCCGCTTACGTGCAGGCCATGTGGTCCACCGTCCAGGAATTGGGCTTTACCGGTGGCACGGTCCTGGAACCGGGATCCGGTGTGGGAACCTTCATGGGTTTCGCTCCGGAGACCGCAGACATCACTGGCGTGGAGCTGGACCCGATCACCGCGGCTATCTCTCAGGCGCTCTATCCCGAGGCCACGATCCGGGCCGAGTCGGGGGTCGAGGACCATCCCGCGGAAAAGTAGCGCTAAGGATCAACCGATCGCGACGATTGTTAGTGTTGATCGTTGAGAGAGCATGGCTTGTGAATATTAAACGGCTGCCGAAAAGGCGGCGTACGGGCGGTATGGGGCTTGGGGACCAACTCGTGGAAGAGAAACGCCCAAGCCATTGGCGGTTGACGTACGGCTGTAAAGCACGCCGTCTCCGGGCCCAACGCAACACCCACGGACGTTTGGGTGACTGCTCAGGCTGAACAAGGAGAACTTCCCATCGCGGTCGGGGAAAGCCGCTCCAATTTGGTCATTTTGATGGTTAGCGCTACTTTTCCGCGCAGTGGTCCTCGACCCCCAGGTCTGTCACCTTGAGTGGCCTACAGCCAGGAACGACAACGAACCGGAATAGGCCCCCCGTACTCCTGCACGGGGGGCCAGGGCTGTGGAAGATCCGGATGGGCGTCTGAGTAAACGCTAAACGGCCACAGCATGAATGGGGGCGGCACCGATGAGATGGTACCAAACTAGTACTAAACCTGTACTACACTAGTAATGAACTAGTGTAGTACTAAAATCGTACAAGTCTGGTTGTGATATTGTTGTTGTGCCACATCAGTTTAGTACTTCTTGACAGTTGGTCGAAGTCCAATCGGAAGGATCGTCCATGATTGCCACAGTAGGTTCGTTGAAGGGCGGCGTGGGTAAGAGCACTGCCACCGTCAACATTGCCGTTGAACTCACCCGCCTGGGTAAGAGGGTGATCGTCGTTGATGCCGACCCAATCGGGACCACTGCCAACTGGATCAGTGACCGTGAGCAGCACAGCTCGGACCTTCCGAAGATCATCGGCATCCAGAAGAAGGGCAATCTCCGAGCCACACTCCAGGAGCTGGACGAGACCTATGACGTGGTTCTTGTCGATGTAGGAGGCTACGACAGCCAAGAGATGCGCACAGCGGCGACTACTTCAGACCTGCTGGTAGTTCCCATGAAGCCGTCTCCGGTTGACCTGGACACGCTGCCCAAGTTCGTTCCACTTCTGGAGCAGTTCAAAGACTTCAATCCCGAGCTGGCTATTTCCGGGATCTTCACTCAGGCGCCCACCCATTCCATGAGCAGGAAAGTGGATGATGCCAAGGACATACTGAGTGACTACCCGGAAATCCCAATGTTCAGCACGACGTTGTACCAGCGGAGTGCCTACATGGATGTCATGCCGCTGGGTAGGGGAGTGGTGGAATGGTCGGATTCCAAAGCCAAAGCGGAAGTACAAGTCTTCGTTCAGGAGCTGATGAACCTTGCCTAGAGTTCAGCCCAACCGCCGCCGCGCGGCCGCAGATCCAGAACTTGAGCGGAAGATAGCGGAATTCAGCAGGGGAGCGTCTACAGCTCCGGAGCCGGCCGATGAGAGCGTCCGGCCAGCCGAGCAGCCAGCGGAGACCCCGGCGAAGCGTCGTCCCGCCACCAGCGTGGGTTTCAACTTCAAGATGACCGAAGAGGATCATCGTCGGCTCAAGGCCCTGTGCGCCAAGGAAGAGCGCAGCATCCAGTACATGCTCAACAAAATCGTGTGGCCAGCGGTAGATCGCCTTGAACGTGAGTCAAACTAATCTAGTACCAAGTTCGTACTAATTTGGTACTACCTTGCTTCCTTCCCCTCGTTTCAGGAGTGTCCCGGTGACGGGATGGTTTAAGAGACCGTCGGTGTGCTTTACGGCGCCACATCTCCTGGGCGTTGAATAGACCAGTAGCTCACCGTGGCATCAGAGGTCGGCGTTTCAGTCATTCCAAGTTTGGTTGCTACCTGTTTGGACCGCTCGTTGTCGGGATCGATCGTTGCGGAGATTGAGTCGAGGGGAGAGATGCTGAACACGTACGTGAGCATCGCTTGGCCGATCTCGGTAGCGTAACCGTTCCCCCAAGATTCTCGGCGGAAGACGTATATCAGTTCATCGAAGGACCGATCGGGGGCTCTAACGACACCGCAGTAACCGATGAAGCTGCCGCTGATCCTTTCGAAAATCGCCGACGTACCGTAGCCGCGGTTCGCATATTTGTCCTGGCACACCTCGATCCAGTGAGCAACTTCTGCCCGCGTCAGCGTCGGGCCGTCACCAACGAACCGCATGACTTCCGGATCTGCGCAGAGCATGGCAAATTCCTCGAGGTCGTCCTCTCTGAAATGTCGCGCATAGAGCCTGCTGGTTTCGAACATCATGGTGAAACCATAACGTGGTCATTGTGCCCGTCCGGAGACGATCCCTCAACGGGCGCTGGTGCGACACCGGGCGATCACAAAACCCGCCACACAGCGTTCAAATCCACAGTTTTATGGAGGCGTGCCGGTGTCGGGTCAGAAACGGTCCTTTTGCACGAAGGTCCCGCCTCCGAATAGTCCGCGCAGACTAAAGCCAAGGCCGGGACTGTCTCCACGCCCGGCGCGCCGCCCGACGCCGGGGCCCAGAGCTACCAAGGCGTTCCTGCTTGGTTTGCCCTTCCGGCTGCCACCCCATTCGGTGCCGGGGGTCGGTAGTGTCGGTTCATGGATAGCAGCACCTTGGTCAATTTCCTGCTGGTTCTCTTTTTTGTGCTGTTGGGAGGGGTCTTCGCTGCTACGGAAATGGCGCTGGTGTCCCTTCACGAGAGCCAGGTGCGTCAGATAGAGAAGCTTGGGAAGCGGGGGGCCCGGATTGCCGCTTTGGCCCGTAATCCCAATCGATTCCTGTCAACTGTTCAGATTGGCGTGACGCTTTCGGGCTTTTTCTCAGTCGCTTATGGTGCTTCCACCATCGCACCCGATGTGGAACCCCTGCTGGAAAATATCGGGCTGGGCCCCGCGGCAGAGCCGGTGTCCTTCATCGGAATGACGTTGTTGGTGGCATATCTATCCCTGGTCCTCGGTGAGTTGGTGCCCAAGAGGTTGGCGATGCAGAACGCTGTCGGCTTCACGAAGGTTCTGGCCCCTCCGCTGAACACCCTTGCGGAAATCATGCGGCCCGTCATCTGGACCCTGTCTGTCTCAACCAATGCCCTGGTCAAGCTCTTCGGCGGCGATCCCCACGCCAACCAGCAGAGCGTCAGCTCCGAGGAACTGTGGGACATGGTCGCGGAGAGTGACATGCTGGAAGAACACAGCCGAAACATCCTGAGTGACGTGTTCGGGGCAGGGGACCGCTCCCTCCATGAAGTCATGCGCCCCCGCACTGAGGTGGCATTCATCGACGGCACACTAAGCATTGCGGCTGCCCGCAGCATCGTCAGGGACGGCCGGTACTCGCGCTATCCGGTGATTGGCCGGACCGTGGATGACGTCCTCGGTTTCGTCCACATCCGTGACCTGATGCCCCGGGCCGACTTGTACGAGGAGGGGACAGTGAAGAGCATTGTTCGCGAGATTCTTCCGCTGCCGGGAACGAACAGGGTGCTGCCTTCGCTGGCCAGAATGCGCCGGCTGGGTCATCACATAGCGCTGGTGGTTGACGAGTATGGGGGCACCGATGGCATCGTCACCCTGGAGGACCTGGTCGAGGAACTGGTGGGTGAAATCTACGATGAGTACGACACCGGGGCCGACCACGAGGATCGCGTGAGCGTGGCCAACGGTTCTGTCGACATTGACGGCGGCCTGATTCTGCAGGAGTTTCAGTCAGCGACCGGCATAGCACTGCCGGAGGGGCATTACGAAACAGTCGCCGGATTTGTCATGGACCGTCTCGGCCGCCTGCCCCGTGGCGGGGACCGGGTGGAAGTGCCAGGCCATGTGTTCACGGTGCTCGCGATGGACGGCCTGCGCATTGGGCGGATCCGGGTGACGCCCGTGAACGAACGGCCGGTGGAACTTTGAGCACTTCCGGGCCTCAGCATCAGCAGCCGGGTGGACGCTGCCGATGACCCTTGGTTCGGTTCAACGCCAACCGCTCCGGGCACATCCACCCCGGGGGTCCAGTACGCCGAACCGGCGTACTGGTCAATGGTCGGAGCCGCCGGAAAGGCTGGCTCCGACAGCCCACCCACTTACCGCTGGGGATTGCGATCGCCGGTGGGTGAAGTTGTGGGTCGGCCGGGAAATTGGCTGGAGTGCAGGGCGCGCGGGCACTGGGTCGTGGTGGTAGGGGGTGTTGTCGCCCAGCATGGTCCAGAGGACGTTGAGCATCCAGCTCCCTACATGTCTCGCGGCCCGCGCCGTGCCGGGCTGGACGGCGTGGGAGCGAAGAGCGCCAGCAACTCGCCGATCTCGTGTGTCGCGGTTGCCGGGTGGTGGAAGCGTCGGTGGGGGTCCACGGTGTAGTGGCTGCGTCGTCCCACCCTGTGGCGGGTGAGGTAGCCGACGGTCTCGAGGTCCTTAAGGATGCTCAGCGTCGCACGTCCGGTGATCCCAACACTGCCGGCAATCTCGCTAACCAGTGCGTCAGGGGAACCGGCCACGACCAGCAGTACGTGGGCATGTTTGGTGAGCAGTGTCCACTGTCGCCGCTGGGACTGATCCCGGGGCCGCGGCCCGGAACCGTCTGCATGGTCCGTCGCTGGTAGAGGAGTCCCGTCGCCGGGACGGAAAGTGGAAGGCACTTCGTGTTTATCCTTTCGGAAGTAGAGGGCTCACGACCCGACCAGAGGCAGGGGGCGGGTCGGCGCATGGTGGTGGTGGCCAACTCCCGCGTATCCCCGCCTCGGCGATTCGGGATCGAGGTGGTGCACGGCACCGCGTCAACGGATCCGGTTGCCGTAGGCGGCGAATGGCCCTTGGTTGTGGCTAGGCAGAAGGCGGGGCGGCATCGGGTGGCGGGTTCCAGCGCAGCTCCCCG